>CAXHCG010000030.1:0-14124 GCA_964014905.1 uncultured Candidatus Poseidoniales archaeon
AGTTGGCGGTTAAGTTCCCGGAAACTGATCATCTTTCCGTTGACCTCATCCCACAGGCGGAGTCGGATGGTCTTGAGGCTGCTGAAGAACCTCAGTTCCGGGGCCTGCTGGAAGAATGGGTGCGAGTAATGGCAGCGTTCCAGGTTATAATTTGGAATTTGCGGATTCAAGTGGTGAATGTGATGGAATCCAATGTTGCCTGAGAACCATTGGAGAACCTTTGGTAGGTTGTAGAAGCTGCTTCCTTCCATGGCGGCAGCGGTGTAGTTCCACTCCTTTCCTGCCGCCCAGTACGTGTCCTCGAACTGGTGTTGAACGTAGAAGAGCCAGAGGCCGAATCCAGATGCTACGGCCATCATGGTCGCTTGGATGACCAGCCAGGGAAGGAATCCATAGATCATGCTCATGCCAACGCACCAACCGACCAGTGTAAGGTTCATGACGTACACAGATCGCTTTTCTCGTGCTTTTGATTTCGAGTTCGTCACGCGCTGCAGAATGACGAAGAGGACAAGCGGTGCGAAGAGGAAGAGAATAATTGGGTTACGAATAAATCGATAGCTAAATTTCATCCATCGGGAGGAAGAGACGTACTCCTCCACAGTGAGTGTCCAGATGTCGCCAATTCCACGACGGTCAAGGTCTCCATTCGTCGCGTGGTGCCTTGCATGCTCCCAACTCCATTGCCGGTAGGGGGTAAACGTGAGCATTCCCGTGATGAATCCAACGGCGGTGTTTGCTTTCTTCGATTTGAAGAACGAGCCATGACCGCAATCGTGGAAGATGATGAAGGCGCGAACGAGGAAAAGACCTCCGAGCATGGCAAGAGGAATACAGAGGACGAGTGAAATGTCCTTGATGAAATAGAGTGCAATCCATATCCCGAGAATTGGGACCAGGGTGTTGGTCATCTGCCAAATCGCTCGTCCAAGGTGAGGGGTTTGGAATTCCGCAACGAGTTTTTTCCACTCCCGAGGTGCCAGAGAATGCATTTCAGCGGCGCTAACCGCCTTATTTTGCACGTCGTTGCTCAAGTTTGCGCTTGTTGTTTGTCCCATTTTCATCACCTAGCCATGGCGTTCTTACCCTACCCCAAGGCGTAGTCCCTAAGAAAGTGGTGTTTGAAACCACACTAAATATCTGAATTCAAACGGATTGATGAAGAAAGGCACGCACGCGCGAAACAACGCTGTCGAAAGAAAGATCTGAAGAATCGGGAGAAAGTTCGCTTGAACACTGTTCAATGAATCCATGGGGAGGATTCCAAGTTGGTTTCTTCTTCCACCAGAGTTCAGTCATGCCGTCGCCTCGCTTGATCTGTAACTCAGCTCCTGTAGAATCGCTTGCGTCTTTGGACAATACAGTTCCACCAAACCACATCACGGAAGGCAAGGCATGAAACCGCTCAGGTTCGTGAGGTTGGGTGGAATGGGTTTTCCCACCCGTGCCAATGCTGGACGACGCAGAAAAAGAAATCAAGCGTTCGACAGCGAGTTGAATCGGCTTATCACGTTCTGAGGAACTCAATTGGAGAAGAATTTTGTTTTCACTTAGCGTTGAAGAAAGAATTCGAGTCCGAGTCAAAAATTCAACACCGGCTCGGGCAGCGTTTGCTGCAAGGTGCTTCAAGACCCAATCCCAGCGGCATCCCCATCCGTC
Source organism: uncultured Candidatus Poseidoniales archaeon (assembly GCA_964014905.1). Lineage (GTDB taxonomy): Archaea > Thermoplasmatota > Poseidoniia > Poseidoniales > Poseidoniaceae > Poseidonia. Next base: position 1,660 of record CAXHCG010000030.1, read on the forward strand.
CGGATTCTCGTGGAGGGCGAGAAAATTAAGTTGTGATTCAGAAAAATATGAACCGAGTGTATCTATGTCCATTGCACGTCCTGGATGAACTGCAGGTAAACCGATCTCAGCATCGATTTCAATCACGTACACCTTGTGATCACGTGAAAAATGCTCAGCGACAAGAAGCGACTCAATGGTACCACCAATGAGTGCGATGTTCATACAGTTCACTGCTCGGGTACAATGTCAAGAGCAAAAACTGGACACGATGGTAAGCAAAGGCGGCAGTGGGTACAATTTTTTTCATTGACGTAAATCATGCGATTGTTCAAGGTCAGTACCTGCACTGGACACAAAGCAACGCAAGCACCACAGCCAAAACACCGATCTTCGTCGACGCTGAATTCGTGAGATTGAATTCGGGCCATGACCAGTCGAGGAAACCTTCATTCAAGGTACCTTCGCTTGGGTAAGGAAATCAAAGGAACGTTTTGCAGGCGGAAAAGCGTCTCCATACGATGACCCCCCCATTTCCACTGGAAGGTTGTTCTAGCGATCCTATTTGATTGGAGAAATCGATGATGTATGTTGGATTGAAGAAAACCCGTTGAATATGGTCGCGAGAAGTACATCAACGTTGGGAAGAGAATACCATTGACTTTGAAAACCAGAAATCAGAAATCAATTCCAATGGAAATGAAGGGGTGGCACCCACATCTTCTTTGAAGAGAACCTTTTCCAATCATCATGGTCTTCTATTCACCAGGGCGCACGTCCACGTATCCTGAAGAACCGCCCGTCAAAGGTTTACGATTTCACTACCTTGGCGGCGGAGATGAGGTTGGCAATGTAGGGGTTGTTTTGGAAGATGCTCAGGGAACACGTTTGCTCCTCGATTACGGACTTGCTCCAACAACACCACCCCGCTATCCAAGAGAAGCCCCGGTGGTCCATGACGCCGTCATCACCCATTCACACATCGATCACATCGGCATGGTTCCCTGGCTTTGCGCTCACCACCGAACTCGACTTCACGGCACGTCGATCACAGCTGAACTTTCCGACATGATGTGGCGAGATTGCTACAAGGTGAGTTCAATTGAGCGTTATCCCCTTGCATGGGACAAACGCGACATTGACACGGCTCTTGATTCCTGGTACGTTCACGATCACGGAGTTCCATGGAACCATCACACTTGGGAACTTACCTTTCATCACGCAGGTCACATTCCCGGGGCAGCCATGCTTCACGTCCGAACGCCAGAAATGTCCATTCTCTTAACGGGTGATTTTGATACACGTGACTCCTTTCTCGTGTCCGGTGCAAAGCCTGTGAAAGCCGATGTTCTGTTTATTGAAGGAACCTACGGTGGTCGATATCATCCTCCAAAAGAAGAAGAGATCAATCGATTTACAGAAGCTGTTCAATCCATCGTGCGCCAGGGTGGGACCGTCCTTATTCCAGCCTTCGCCAATGGAAGAACGCAAGACATGGTTATGCTGCTACACAAACATCTTCCACACCTTAACGTCCACGTCGACGGCATGGGAAAACGCGTCGCTAAGACGCACATGAACAACCCGTCCCTGCTCAAAGATGCACCAGCGCTTGAACGTGCTTGGCGCTGGGCAAAACAAGTCTCCGGTAAGTCAGATCGAAAAAAGGCGCTCGCAGCCGACGTCATCGTTTCAACCAGCGGAATGTTGTCGGGCGGGCCAGCCTTGTGGTACCTCAACCGACTTCGTCATAATCCCAAAAATGCGGTGTTTTTTACCGGCTATCAAGCAGAAGACACGGGTGGCAGAGATTTGCTAGAAACAGGTTCCATTGAAATCTACGGTCAACGACACCACATACCATTGCACACGGAACAATTCTCATTTTCGACCCATGCTGGGCATCAAGAAATTATTGACTTTGCAAAAGCATGCGAGGCGAAACATATCGTGATTTATCACACCGATCCGAACCAAGCACGCCCCCCCCTTGTCAAGGAACTGCGAGAGCTTGGGCACGTTGTTCATGAACCAAAAAATGGGGAATCGTACGTCATTGAGGATTAATCATCTCTGACCCAATCTTACGCTTTGCGTCGTGTTCAGGTGGAAAAGCAATCCATCGGATCATCAGAAAATTGAGCAATCCAAACAAACATGTGTTCAGCAACCAAATGATTCTGTGATGCATCAAGTATTGTTCAACCAAAACGTACGTGATGCAGGTCGTCACCAGGAGTTGACCACCATACACCACCACCGCACGGTACAAACTCTGTCCATATGGAAAATCGGAATGAAACGTGAATTTGTAGTGAACATAGTGCGATTCAATCATCCCTACAGTGCACGAGATGGCCCACGCCGCAACGGCTGCATGTCCCGGCCAAACGTCGATGCGGTAGAGAACTTCATACAGCGCCCATGCAAATGCAGAATTGACCATTCCAAAGGCGCTGAACCGGAGAAATTCCGAAGTCATCACGGACGTGTTCCAATCGTTGGCCCGCATTCTTTGCAACACGAGATGTTCCTTCCGTACTTCCTCGGTAGCGCTGCACTCGTAAAAACCTCATCGGAAGGACAGAACAGGAAATTTCTCGCAAAAAGTAAGGCCACCTCACCCCATCAACGAAGCGAAGCGATTGAATACATCCACACCCAGCGAAGCCATGAGTCCCATGGCTACGAAGACCCCCAAAAAGAAAAAAGGGAAGCGCAAGCGAAAAATGCGACTCTCACTTCGCCAGTCAAAGTTGAACAAAACTGAAGACAGATACACCGATTCTCTCGGTTGGTCCACCGATGTTGGCCGCACCTTGGGCGACGCTCCAAAACCAACCGGTCCTGAAACCATCAAGATTCAATGCGATATGTGTGGATGCATGTTGAAAATTCCAAAACCGAAGAAAGCTCGATACACGGTGTCTTGTTCCTATCCCGAGTGCAATCACGTCATGAAGTTCGATTGAGATGGACCTCAAAGCACTGGTCATTGTGCTGATGATTTTTCCACTGACTGGTTGCCTTCAAACGATGGATTCAAGCAACGAATCCCTGCGCTTGGCGACGACAACTTCCATGCGCGATTCTGGTTTATTGGATGCCTTGATCTTCGAGTTTGAATCCCTTCATAACGTCGACGTGGAATACGTTGCGGTTGGAACTGGAGCAGCCCTCCAACTCGGGATGTCGGGTGATGTCGATGCCCTCATCGTTCATTCACCTGAACAGGAAGAGGCATTCGTCGAGTTGGGTTATGCGAAAGAGCGAACCCCAATCGCTCGGAACGCCTTTGTTCTCGTTGGCCCAGATCAATATTCAACAACCATTGAGGAGGCTTTTTTCCTTATCTTTGAAGAGGAGCGCTGTTTTATCTCACGGGGTGATGATTCAGGAACCCATTCCAAGGAACAGGACATTTGGCACCTCCTGAATGAATCGTATGGAGTACCAATGGTTGCTGATTCCAACGGCTACCACCCTCGGGGCAATTGGTACCATTCCATTGGCCAAGGCATGGGTGCAGCCATAAACATGGCCGATGAAAAATCGTGCACCACCCTTTCTGACCGGGGCACAGCTCTTCAATTCCAACCCACCATCGATCTTTGGCGTTCTGAATTTAACGACACCATTATGGAAAACCAATACACTTACCTGATCGTGGATTCAACCAACACGTCCTCCTCCTCGCTCTTTGAGGAATTTCTCCTGAACGAAGGGCGCTCCCTCATCGCGAATTTTACCATCAACGGTGACTATGCCTTTTTTGTGGATTGACCATCGAACCATTCCCCTTCTAAAAACGAGCGAACGAACGGGTCTGATTCAGCCAACCGCTCTCCCTGATGGAGCACAAGGACACGATCACCGATGCGATGCGCCTGGCGAATGTTGTGGGTGACCATCACGATGCATGCTCCCCCCTCTTTCAGTCGCATAAGTTCCTGTTCAATGGTCTGAACGTGGAACCAACTCAGGTTTGAGGTGCACTCATCGAGCAGCAGGAGCGATGGAGCGAAGGAAAGTTGACGAGCAAGCACGGTTCGTTGCCGCTCACCACCGGAAAGACCCGCTACGTCTTGGTTCATCACACTGTCAAGTTGGAACAGCGAACTGTATGCTCGTGCGGCGGGGTTCAGGGTTGGAAACAATTCTGAAGGCATCATTAACTCCGCAGCAATGTTTCCACGAAAAAGAATTGGGCGCTGCTGAACGTAAATGCAAGCGTTCGGACCGCATACCACGTCGTCCTTCTCAAGGCCGGCCAATGCTCGAAGAAGGGTGGTTTTTCCAGCACCCGACTCGCCTACAACAGCGGTAATCGAGCCCGGCTTGAGCGTGATAGGCACGTGATTGAGGAGCTTTCGACCCTCCCGTTCAACATGCACGGTCCGATTTAACGTCTTATCAAACGGTGTAGGGGTTGGCAAAACATCACCTTCAGCGAATGTTTTTCGCGTACTCCGCCGTTTTCGGACCATGGCAGCGAGGGCGACCAGACTTAACGAAAGACCAAGCAGGAGGGTGCCCAAAACGGCAGCCTGATCCATGTTTCCCTTTGAGGTTTCAAGGACGATGCTTGTGGTCATGACACGGGTTTTTCCGGCAATGTTCCCCCCGACCATGATGACGGCCCCCACCTCAGCAATCGCTCTGCCAAAGGCAAGAACAACCGCATGGTACACGCCGTTGCTTGCGAGATTGATTTCCATTCTTAATCGCTGACGCTCGTTAATGCCGATCGTTGACAGCGTATCGCTGTACGCTTGTCCGACGCCTTCGAACGCCGTCCATGAGCCGCCCCACACCAACGGGAGGATGAGGCACGTTTGAGCGAAAATCATGGCTTCGATGGTGAACAACAAATCGAGTGAACCCAGCGCCCCGGATTTTGAGAACAGTGAATAAACAAACACGCCGACAACCACGGGTGGAAGGCCGTACAGCGCAGTAATCACCGTCTTCAATCGTCCAAACAACGGCGACTGTTGACGGGCACACCATGCGCCTAGCGGTACGCCAAGAAGCGTGGCAAGCACCGTCGCTGTGCCACTGGTCATGAACGTGGTTTGAATGGCTTGGGTCAGCGAGACACCGTCAACCATGATGTGGCATTGAACCCCCCTCCATCATTCTACCGTAGACCCACACCCTCAAACACAAGTCCCGCATGGGCCGTTCATGGTTGACGCTCCCTTCTTCATTTCCGTAGAAGAAGCGTTGGCCATATCCTGTAAAACCCCCCCGAAGGTTGGCGTTGAGCACGTTCCAATTTGGGAATCAACGGGACGAATTTTAGGCGAAGACCTTGCCAGTAAAGTGGACGACCCTCCGTTTGACAATTCATCCATGGATGGCTTTGCGGCTCGCTTCAATCCTGACGCGACGTACCCTCGTGCCCTCGACATTGTTGGGACGCAAGCGGCAACTGGCGCCAATGAAACCCTCACGGTGGACGTCGGTCAAGCCGCCCGCATCATGACCGGGGCACCGATGCCGCCTGGTGCTGACGCCATTCTTCCGATTGAACGATGCGAAGTCAACGGCGACACCGTCACGCTGTTGGAGGCGCCAAAACCCCATTTCGTGCGACGTCAGGGAGAAAACCTCCAACTCGGACAAACGGCGCTGAAGAAAGGGCAACAACTCACGCCATCAAGGGTCGGTCTTTGCGCCACGATGGGGCACGCTACCGTCGCCGTCCACGAACGACTCAAGATCGCCATTCTTTCTACGGGAGATGAGCTTAAACCGCCCGGTGTAGCCTTGATGCACGGCGAAATCTACGAATCAAATTCCTACGGGCTGGCTGGATTGGTTGAGTGGGCAGGCCACACCCCAGTTCGTTTCCCAGCGGTCGCTGATTCAATGGATTCACTTCGTGAGGCCTTAACTCAAGCCAGCGCCACGTGCGACGTCATTTTGACATCCGGAGGCGTTTCAATGGGCGAATTTGATTACGTGCGCCGATTGATGGAAGAGGAAGGCAACATCCACTTCTGGAGAATGAAAATCCGTCCTGGATCACCTCCATTGTTTGGAACGTGGTTGTCCACACCGCTGTTCGGCCTCCCCGGCAACCCCGTATCGAGCCACGTGGTTTTCCGAATGCTTGTCGCCCCCTACCTCCGTCACGCCCTCGGTTCCGATGGGCCGAAGGAATGGACGGTCCGAGCAAAGTTGTGCGACCGGGTCAAATCCACCAACGATTGCGTCACGCTTCGCCGAGTCACACTTGTGTCAACGGACGAGGGAATGATGGCGTATCAACCTCGCCACCAAGGTTCAGGCAACATCGAAAGTTTGGCCAGCGCTCATGGGTTGACCCTGCTTCAGCCCGGACAGTCCGGGGATGTTGGGGAATGGATTGACGTCCTTGTGTTGTAGGTGAACAGGGTGAAACATACGCAAACCGGTGAGGGAGACCTCCTCTCTACCCTCCGAATCCTCTACCCTAATTCGAGTTCATCTTCACTACGGAAAATGTTGACTCAGGGTCGAATTTTAGTCAATCAAGCGGTTGTTCATCGCGCTAAACACCCTCTACAAGAAGGAGACGAGATCGAAGTGTTGGCACGTCAACGAGCTGAAGAACGAACTCCTCCCCCCCAACAACCCTCGACCGTTGACCTTGACATTCTCTTTGAGGATGCAACCCTTCTCGTGGTGAACAAGCCCCACCAATTGCTCTCCGTTGCGACCGATCGACTGGAACTCGATACCCTTCACAGCCGTTGCGTTGAACACGTTCGCTTGACCAACGAACGTGGTTGGTGTTTCATCGTTCATCGTCTCGATAAAGAAACATCTGGCATCATGGTGTTGGCCAAGAACAAGCAGGCAAAGGAGGAACTTCAGCAGCAGTTCAGTGACCGCCTTGTTCACCGCCTCTACGTCGCTCGTGTGGAAGGCGCACCTAAACCGCCAAGGGGAACGGTCCACTCGTGGTTGATGGAAGATAAACATCTGAATGTTAAGGCCGTGAACAAAAAGCATCCGAAGGGAAAGGAGGCCATATCCCATTACTCCACAGCGTCCTCGAACGAAGAAACGAACCTCGTTGAAGTCATGATTGAGACCGGCCGTAGGCATCAGATTCGTATGGCGATGCAGCACCTCGGCACGCCAGTGGTGGGCGATGAGCGACACGGTGCCTTGACCGATCCATACAAGCGTGTCATGCTTCATGCATCAGCGTTGGAATTTCTTCATCCAGAAACCCATGACCCGGTCCGATTTGAAGCCCCATTACCGCGTGGGTTCTAACATCCATCCACGTTAATCTTGACAATCGTGGAACACCTGGGCTGTGATTCGTACTCTTTGCATTGCTTACGCTCAACCGTTAAACATTCACAACCGAGGTTGAAACAGGCCAAAACGACCGACATGAAGTGCCAGTAATCATTGTCAGTGCTACTCCTTCAGAGCAATGAGCGATGAGATTCACCCAATGAGTGAAAGGCTGGCCTTGAACATGGTGATCGTGACGTCCACGGTTATTTCTTCGTCGGTATCCAGGCCAATCGGGTCGGCAAAACCAAGCGGGGTATTCACGTCAAGTTCGAGGTCGACGGAGAGTACACCAACCCCCCAGCCTGTTTCGGCCCGACCCATCGCATCGTTGGCATCGCCCTCCCAAACATGATTTTCAAAAGCGCCCGTGTGGTTTGAATCAAGCAGCATCAGTGACCCTTTGGAAGGAATGAGTTGCAACGTTCTGGTGTGGTCTTGGTACAAGCCCAACTCAAACACCACCCACGGGTCTTCTTTTCGAGCAAATTCGTTGAACGGCTGCGAGGCGAGGAACGAAATAAAATCGTCCACGCTCAGAAAGGATCACAACATCGTCAGCGTTGTTTCCAATTGCTGTTGAGGTGGCGACAGAGAGGGCCGTTCCGCTATTTCCTTCGCTTTCACGAGGGTCAGAATTGGCATGTCTCCGCCCATGATTACAAACCCACCATTCGGGCAAAAGAAACTATGGCTTCGCCTACGTGAATGAACGCGCAAATTATCGTATGAGAACGAAACACAACACCATGATTTTATGCTGATTTTCAATCCACGAAGCATGACCTCAAACAATCTTAGCAAAGGCATCGCTGAATTCGTAGGAACGTTCTTCCTGACACTCACCATTTTTATCGCAGCGGTGAACGGCAGTGCAGATACATTCGCACCCATCGCCATCGGCCTGACACTTATGGTCATGATCTATGCCCTCGGCCATGTATCTGGGGCTCACTTTAATCCCGCCGTCTCCATCGGGCTTTTCCTCAAAGGTGACTGCAGCCAAGACGAGCTGCCGACCTACCTCGGGGCACAAATCCTTGCGGGCGTTCTCGCTTTCTTTGTCGGTTCGGAACTTGTTCTGGACGGGGCCGGTGCTGCGGAGATCACCGCTATGACCTTTGAATCCACAATTGCCGTGCTTTCGGCTGAAGCGTTGTGGACCTTTGCTCTCATGTTCGTCATCATCAACGTTGCCACCGAACAAGCGGGCAACCAGTTCTACGGGGCGGCCATCGGTCTAACGGTCATGGCCGGTGCGTTCACCGTCGGTGGTATCTCGCTCGGCTCGTTCAACCCCGCCGTCACCACCATGCTGACGGTCAGCGGAAAATTGGCCGTTGCTGACATTTGGATGCACATCGTGCCGCAACTGCTGGGCGCAGCCGGGGCCGTCTATGCCCACAAGGCCATGCAGGGTGGCGCTGAAGCAGAATCTCCTGCAGAGTAGACATCAGCACGCAACCTTGCTGATGAATGGAGCCGTGTTGAATTCTCACTCGAGCAGTCGGCCTTCAACCGAGAGTTGCTTGTAAGCGTCCACGGCGGCTTGCAACACTGTTGGCAAATCGTCGACCTTGGTTTTGGACAGCGTTTGTTGGCCGTCGATCAGTTCAACGACGTAGTTGACCGTTTCACTGCTTTCCATCTCTTTGAAATCGCTGCGCTGGTGGGCACCACGACTCTCTTTTCTAGCGATGGCCGAACGAATCGTTGCCTCGGCACTGTCGATGGATCCCAAGAGATCCAAAGCCAGGGCAAGGTCGGAAAACCCTTCAGCGCTCGGTCGGACGTCGACGTCTTTGGAAGCCTCCTTGACCTCCATGAGTTCGCTAAGTGCCTGTTCCAAACCTTCGCCAGACCGAATGACACCGCAGTGGTTCCACATGATGTTCCGGACCGCTCGTTGAAGGGGCCGGGCCAGCTCTTCACCAGGGGTCGTCAACTCGTCCAGCTCCGCTATCGCTTCTCTGATGATGTCTCGGTTTCTCATTTGCAGGTTGAGGTCCATCGAGAACTGCGCTGCTTCCTCACCGGCGACTTTTCCAAACACCAGAATCTCTGCCAGCGAATTGCCACCCAATCGATTGGCACCGTGAACGCCCGACGTGCACTCGCCTGCCGCATAGAGGCCACCAACACCGGTTGAGTGGGTTTCGGGGTCAACCACCACGCCCCCCATACTGTAGTGGGCTGTCGGTGCGACTTCCATTGGGTCTTTTGAGATGTCAAGCATTTGCGATTCCATGAACTGACGGTACATCCTCGGGAGTTTTTCCAGGATGAGCCCTTTGTCGACGTGGCTGATGTCGAGGAAGACGCCGTTGTTGGCCGTGCCGCGCCCCTCTTGGATTTCGGTGTAGTTGGCCAGAGCGACGCGGTCTCTCGTTGAGAGCTCCATCCGCACGCTGTCGTAGCGTTCCATGTAGCGCTCGCCTTCTGAATTGACCAGTCGTCCTCCTTCTCCTCGGACGGCTTCCGTGACCAGGGTGCCCGCCAGCGATTCAGGGTGAACCATGCCCGTGGGGTGGAATTGAACCATTTCCATATCGGCGAGTTTACACCCGGCATGAAGGGCAAGACGCATGGCGTCGCCGGTGTTTTCATCCCGCCTCGAGGAACTTCTTCGCCAAATTCTCGTGTGGCCGCCGGCAGCGAGAACGACCGAATCGGAAAGGAACACCGTTCTCTCGCCAGAGTTGATGTCAAAACCAACGGCCCCGAAGCACTGTTTCTGTCCATTCTGCGTGTTGACCAGCAGTTTGGAAACATAGATCATATCGATGATAGGGATTCGCAACTCTTCAACTTTCGAAACCAGGGTGTTGAGAATGGCCCTTCCGGTGTAGTCGCCAGCGTAACACGTTCGACGGTAGGTGTGGGCGCCAAAGTACCGCTGGTCGAGTTTACCGTCCTCGGTCTTGGCAAAAGGTGCACCCCAGTCCACGAGTTCGTTAACGCGCTCGGGCGCGTCCTTTACCAAAATTTCAACCGTTTTTGGGTCGCCAATATGGTACCCTTCCTGGTAGGTGTCAACGAAGTGCTGCACCCAGTCGTCGTCAGGGTCCACGGTTCCTAGGGCAGCGTTGATGCCGCCAGCAGCGAGCGTGGTGTGGGCGTCGTTTCGGAAGCGCTTTCCGATGACGAGGACTTCGCATCCGCTTTGGTGGGCGGCAATGGCGGACCGCAGGCCTGCGCCTCCTGATCCAATCACGAGTACGTTGCATATTCTGGTTCTGTATTGGTTGCTCATCTTCTCACATCGTTTGGTTGGCGAAATTTCACCGAAAATGTTCACGGGCACTGTCAATGCAAGGCCCTTGTTTTCGGTTGCCCTAAAACCCTCATATCAACATGACGGAAGGAAGCCCAGCAAGAAAAATATCATACCTGAAAACAGGCCACTCGGGAAGTGTTTTGGTTCATGTGGGTGAACGCCCTTAAGTGGAAAAAACCTGCCGCAAACAGACAACAAAAACCGCTAAATGTAATTTTATAATATGATTTAATTACCAAGGCAACGATTCGCCTTTGTAATCAACAAAACGCCCCGACGACTCGAGGGTCTGTTCCTCGATTCTCGCCAAAATACCGGCCACGCTTTCCTCGACCCCGAGGGGGGCTCTCGGCCCGCCCATGTCCGTTTCAACCCAACCTGGGTGAATCAACACCACGGACACACCTTGGTCGCGCAATTCGTTTTTCATGGAGGTCGCCAGCATGTTGAGGGCAGTCTTTGACGCCCGATAGGCGTAGGATTTGCCGCTGTGGCAGTCGTCAATGGAACCCATCAGGCTGGTGATCATGGCCACCTTGCCGCCGTTTTTTGTCAACAACGGCAGCGCGCATTGCGTCACCAAGAGCGGGATGATGTCCTGTTCCTCTTTGATTCGGGATTGTCTTCTGAACAAATCGCCAGGATAAAACAGATACCGGTGGCTGATGTTGAGGACGTTATTCAGCTCCGGAAAAACGCCGTCCGAAAAGAAAAACAGAAGAACATCATACAAGACATCAGCAACAACAACCCTTGGAAAGACGGTGTGCCGAGTATCGATGTTGTGAGAGAGGTCGTTGAATCCGTGCCGCCTGAAACAGTTGATGTGGACACTTACGGAGCACGAACCGTTCCTTCAAGGCCGATCAAGAAAACGGACCGAAGCGATCGTGTGGGTGAAGACACGGTGCTCACGGATCGCGTGCAAGCCGCTGCAGAGGCATCAAACATGGACGAAGAAACGGCAAAAATCTTCGAGGACATCGAATTTGAACGGCGTCAAAAGGAACGGAAGGTGTTGGAAGGCGCCATGAAAGACATCAAGGACATGGTGGACGATGATTTGGAATTCTAACAGTTTCCCGTCCTCTTGCGATGTCTCGTCTACCAAAACCCACCAAGGGCGTTATCCTCAATAATCTGTTTTTCATAATCGGTTTTGCCAAAACCCTCCGGAACGCCCCATTTTTTCAAATAAAATTCAATGGGAACAGCGCCGTTTCCCCTGTCCACGCCGTAATTCTGATCGTAAACCCCCTCCACAACTGGTGCAGGACCGTCGTACGTCATGTACCACTCCTCGGGTACATGCGGCCCAGTATCGGTTCCATCGGGGCCCGCCCAATTGTTACCTGAGCGGGTATGTGTTGCTTCGTTCCCCGACTCTCCGTTCATCCTAATGTTTTGTGAAATGAATTGATAAGCGACAATATCGACGATGAGAAGAAGGATGGCGATACCGATCGTAGCACCAATTCGAACGGTCATATCGTCGCTGAACTCTGGCGTTAAGAACGCGAAAATGACGAAGTTGATAGTGAGCCAACCGAAACCGAGGTACACCGGTAGAATTTGGAGAATTTTTTCGTTATTGCCACCCTCATCAGCATCGTTCATGAAACCTGTGAATCGTTTCCAGCATATCATTTTTTTTCCGAATCAGACACTTCCCAACAGGCTTGCAAATGTGATGAGAGGTGATGTTCACTCAATGAGTGAAAGACTCGCCTTGAACATGGTGATCGTGACGTCCACGGTTATTTCTTCGTCGGTATCCAGGCCAATCGGGTCGGCAAAACCAAGCGGGGTATTCACGTCAAGTTCGAGGTCGACGGAGAGTACACCAACCCCCCAGCCTGTTTCGGCCCAGGGTTGTAACGCTTGGAATTCGTTCACCGCTGAGATGATGG
>CAXHCG010000031.1:0-13988 GCA_964014905.1 uncultured Candidatus Poseidoniales archaeon
TGTGTATAAGAGACAGGCCTTGGCAGGTACGCCTTCCTTGCTTGTTATCGACGACTTCCACAAAGTCTCGGACATGGTGCTTCATCAGACCTTCCAAGCCATGTCATTGGCCCTTCTAGGAAGCGAAGAAAAAATCGGGTTGGTGCTTTTCTCACGCTCGTTTAAACCCGTTGTGCCGACCAAAGACGCGGAAGGGAGGATTGCGAGTTTGGTCCTTCCACTTGACGGTCTTGACCCCGAATCCGGGCGAAAGCTGCTCACCAGTTTTGAAACCATGGAAGACGAGCAATGGCTCCACATTCACGGCCTTTCAAGGGGCCATCCGCTCGTGTTGGAATTGATCAATCGTGGGGCCTCCGCCGGTGCGTTTCATGAAACGCTGGAAAATTACGTCACGGTTGAAATCTTTTCGAAGTTGAGTGCAGAGCAGAAACGTGTCCTTTCAGCCCTTTCCGTCTTCCGAGAACCCGTCCAGTTGGCAGCTCTTGCTCAGCAGAACCTCAACACGGATGAATTGGACAGCTTGGTCGAATCGGGTCTCGCCCGTCAAGCCGATGCTGATGCCTACGACGTTCACGATCTCATTCGTGAATTTCTGCTTCGCAGTCTCTCCAAAGCCCTGCGTGAGGAATTCCACGCAAAGTGCGTTGAGTGGTATCAGAAGCAAACATCGTCTCACGACATGCTCATCGAACTGGTTTACCACTCCATCAAATCCGGTCAATTTGAGGAGGCCTCTGAATTGGTGGTTCGAGAAGGTCGTCAGCTGGTCTCTCAAGGATACATGGAACTGCTCGGTTTGATCGAGCAGATCGAAACGGCGGAACTCAAAGCCGACGTCGCCATTCGAATGGCCCAACTTCAGGGAGACATTCTGGCGCTTCTCGGTCGCCTCGACGAAGCCGAGGACGTGCTGAACGCCACCCTTGAACTCGCAAAGAGAAACACGGATGAACTCGTTCAAGCAGAGATTTTGTCTTCGCTGGCGGACGTGAGCCGCAAACAAGGTAACAGCGATCTTTCACTGAATCGCCACAAATCTGCGCTCAAGCATTACATCTCGCTCGGGCATGCCCGCTGGGCGGCCCGAACCTACAACAACATCGGCTACCTTCTTCGCAGGAAAAACGAACGAAACAAGGCGCTTGAGGCTTATGGGGAGGTTGAAGCCATCCTCGAGAGTTCAAACGACGACGAACTGATCTACAGCCAAATCACACTCGCACGTTCCCTGATTGAACTTGGTGAGGTTGACCGAGCGAGGGACCATGCCATGGCTTCACACGAACGGACCTCGGCCCTTGGTGATGTGGTCTTGCATGCGAGGGCTCAGTCTGTTTTGGGTCGGTATTACTCCAAAGTTGAACAGTCAGAGTTGGCGCTTTTCCACTACACAGAAGCCCTCGAAGCCATGAACGAGGCTGGCGATGTCCAATCCTTGGTTGAAATCACGATGCTCCTCGGTGAGGTTCTGCATGATTCGGGACGAACGGAGGAAGCGGTTGAGCACTACAGTCAGGCTCTGGTTCTTGCAGAAGCCAACGACTTACGAATGCAGATTGGAGAATTGTTGACCCGTCTTGGAGGCGTGGCACCGAACCGTCAAGGTCGCATGGAGTACTTGCAGCGTGCCTTGACCGTCTTCCGTGAATTGGGAGCAAAGACCCGCATGCGAGAGGTGCAAAGCATGGTCCATCGGGCTGTCATGAGCCGTTGAATCACTGGACGGCTTGTGGTCGATCCAGCGATAAGAACGTGATGCCTTCATCGTGGACCACCCAAATTCGTTCAACACCCGCAAGCGGTATTCGGCCTTCATGGGTCCCTGAACCCGTCCCTGAGAGTGAAATCTCCGTGTCCAGTGGACCACCCTCATCGATGAGGAGGAGGGACGTTTCGTGAAGTTCAATCCAGAAGAGCGATTCATCGGCTTCGGTGGGTCGCCAAGCGATTTCTTCGGCGTAGGAAACATTGCTTCCAAGTCGGCTTGCCTCATCGGCGCGTTCCACGGCTGCAGCGATGTCGTCCATGTTGGCTTGGATGGCCTCTTCATTCCATCGCAGCCGTGTGTTTGTTTCGATGTCCCACGCCCACACGCTGAACATGCTCATCAAAAGAACACCAAGAAGGAAGGTGAAAATGTAGCCGAGCTCCGTTGCAGCAGCGCGCGTGTCATCGGTGAGTTGATGCCGTCTCATACCAAGACCTCCCGTGCTGTCACGTCCAGCGTAGCCAACTGAAGTGTGAACTCAATCACTTCCCCATTGGTGTGCCAGACCGCTTCGGACGTGCCATAACTCGGGTCGGGGACCCAGCCCACATAATCCGTGAGCAAATCCAATCGTCCCGGATAGACGGTCCAGTCTTCGCTTGCCTCCAGACCGATTCCTGCCTCGTTGGCGATCGCCGTTCCGTACGGTTCTGACCAGCCTCTGCGAACCTCGTAGGCGGGCGTTGATGCCAGGGAGGTTCGGTGCACCATCTCGATGTCCAGTTCCAATTCGCCCGCCCCGCTTTCGCTGGAGGCCGTTGGATGGAGTGAGGGGATGGTGGCGGCGAACCGAGGCCCGGGTCCTCCTCGGTCAGAGGGTGGGATGACGACGTAGGGGTTGAACTCGGGGTGGTTGGTGACGACCGCTCCTCCACTGAACGCTACTTCCATACCGTCGATGGAGGAGGAGAACTGGTAGGAGAGTCTGGACAGGTGAAAGGCCCAAACGGTGCCAATGGAGCTGTGCGTTGAAACGCCGTCGCTGCCCAACACGTCAATGCTCAAACTGGCCGGGTGGCGCCCTTCAACCCAAGCCTGCTTGGTGTCAACTTCGCCACGTCCACCCATCCGTTGCCAAGGCAAGTCCGTGGTGATCCAGCCGCTGGCTTGGGTGTCCACGCTCGTGCAGCGCTCGACGCCGTCATGTTGGAGGTGGAGCAGACCGATACCGCCGCCAAACCGGAGGGCTCGAAGCGGATGACCCGACTCCACCTGAAGCGTGGTGATTCCCTCTCCGAGGGCGATGGTCTGGTGGTTCGTGGATTCCAAGAAGGTGCCTGATGCTTCAGACGCTCCGGTCATGTTCCATGTTGAGGTGTACCCGGCGAGCCGAACGAGCATGCTCTCTCCCGTAGTGTTCTCTACATTCGCATAGGAAAACACACCTCCGGACATGGACCCTGTGTCGTCGGCCGGCAGGAACATGCTTCCCGATGCAGCGTCTGTTGTGGTGGTATTGGTCAACGCCGTCCACGTTAGAAACACATCACCATCGGCGTCAATCGTTGCGGCTCCATCGTCGGAGCCCGGTGGCCAACTCACGTGTTCAACGCTTCCCGCGGCAACCGAGATTCCACCGCTCCTCCACGTGAGGGTGACGACGCTTTCTCCGGGGTTAGCAAAACGGAGTGTGCCGTTCATGCTGGGTGGAAGGAAGGAATGGCCAAGGTAGGCTCCGTTGGACGATGGCCAAGCGGTCATGCCGCCCTCTCCCGTGGCGTTTGCTTTCAGAAGCAGACGGGATGGTGCACTCGTTGTGATGTGAGCGACCGTGCTTTCCTCAACCGCAACGTCGTGCGTGAAGGCCACGGCCGTTCGGGCAAGACCGCTCGGTGTAGCGTAGTGAATGCTGGTTGCTCCGTCAACGGTGATGTGGATTTG
Organism: uncultured Candidatus Poseidoniales archaeon; assembly: GCA_964014905.1. Classification (GTDB taxonomy): domain Archaea; phylum Thermoplasmatota; class Poseidoniia; order Poseidoniales; family Poseidoniaceae; genus Poseidonia. Next base: position 3,653 of record CAXHCG010000031.1, read on the forward strand.
GTTGGCGACTTCGCTCAACAAATGGATGGTGTTGGTTCCCGATGGAAGGGGTACGGACCAGGCATGTCCTCGCTTGTCGGAGGGTTCTGGCGAATTGGGCAGCACGTAGGTTGCACCTTCATTTCCGATGTGTCCAAACACGGTCAGGGCGTGGCTTGAGGAAAGGATTGTCGTGCCGTAGGAGCGAAGGTCGATCGTCGTAGTCTCATCCACTCGAAGCGAAGTGGAGACCACCTCTGCATCGCCTTCAGACAGGTCGACATCGATGGGGCCGAGCGGCATGGCCAATCCGGGCGTTACGGTGATGCTCACGCTGTCAAGAACCGATTCAAGGGTGTAGTAGTAAGGCCGGTCCGGTCCCAGTCTAAGGTCGGATATGCAGACCGCTTCAACGAAACTTTCTGGGTGGCGAATTTCGAGTTGGTCATCAAAGTCAAGGGCGCCTCGGGCCCGTAGACTCATGTCTTCTGCCCATGTCGCAGAATACCACATCCCTCCTCGTAAACTGTCCCACACGAGTTCTCCGTCAACGGGTATGAGGGTGGCATGGGCGCTGTCTCCGGGCATGCCACGCTCACTGAGCGAAGCGGTTTCGTGCGCCAACAGGGTCATCTGTGAGGACATGTCATGACGCTCAACCGAACCCTCCATCTCTTCGATGACCGGCATCATGGAAATCATCATCAATCCGATGATGGACAGCACGCCACCGAACAACATAACGGTCGCGACGGCGGCGGAGACACCTTCTTCATCCCGGCGCAAAGCTCCCCTCATCGGCTGACCTCCACTCGCTGAATGTCCACTTCAAAGTACAAAGGGAGGCTTTGGCTTGAGACGCTAAATCCATCTGCACCACTGGCTCGTTCATAGGGCGAGAAGCCGATGTACGTGTCCAGGGTGCCTGCGGAACGCTGGATGGTGTAATCGGCAAGCCAATTGTTGTGGTACTGCGGTGTGATCACGTCGTGAAGGGCGTTGAACACGTTGAAATTTACGTTGTATGCCTGTCCGGTAAACAGGGTGATTGGGCCTTGCGAGACGAATTGCATACCGACGTTGGAGCCTGAGCCGATGCTTCCGTTCGCTACCACATCGGTCAGCAACATGGAAAGGCGTAACTCGTTGTTGGCCATGCGGTCGAACTCAACCAGCGGCATTGCACTCACTTCCCATGCTTGGTTGGGAAAGCGTTCTGCTCGTGCATTGTTCATGAGAACGATTTGGTGTTCTCCCTGCCCCAGCGAGGTTGTGATCTGCAAGCCGGAAAGGGTCCACATTACCTGCCGGTGGATGGGCTCCTCGTCGGCATCGTACACGGTGATGATCATCCAGTGAGACGAGCTGATGTTGTGTGAAACAAAGACCTCAAGATGGCTTACAGAAACCTGACGTTCGACCGAAAAATCCGCAGATTCAACGGTGATGCTTCGCGCCGTTTCGTTGGCTGCAATGATGCCGAGCGTGGTTTCGTTCACATGACGTAACGTGATGCGATCGCCGTCGGTCAAGTCAGCGCTAATGGTCCAATGTTCCACGTTTTGCACCGAGCGAATGGCCGTGGATTGTATCGCCAATGTGTTTCGGAAACCGGTGTCCTCAGGAGCGTTTCCGGCTACTTCAATTCGGTCTTCGATTCGGTCGGCTAGGCCGGTCGCTGAATTCCAGTTCGTGTTGTCCTCAAAATCCGATAGGTACGGGTTCAAGAAGACCCATACGCCGCCCATGATCGTGATGACCATGGCCAAGAGCATCACAACCCCCAGCACTTCGCTAACAGCACGCTCGTCATCGCATCGGCGATGATGTGCAAACTGAACAGTGCGGCGGTTCACAAGGTTGACACAACCCCGTATCATTTAGCCATTGACCTTGAACAGACCTGAAGCGCTCATTTGGCAGAGGCCTTTTCTTCCTTGGAAAGCGGTTTGGCCAATCCGATGTAGTGGGAAAAATCAGGCCCGTTTTGTTCTGAGATTCGCAAGTCGCCGCTGAACACCTCTTCGATGAAGTAGAGAACGGTGGATTCTGCAAGATGGGGTTGGTTGTTTTTCTCACTCAGGTGCATCAACGTGATGCTCCTCGTGGCTTCCGTGCAGACTTCCGCCAGAAACTGTCCGGTTTGCTCGTTCGATAAGTGCCCACCACGGCCAGAAATGCGGTCTTTGAGCGAGTAGGGATAAGGGCCGAACATGAGCCTGTTATGGTCGTAGTTGGCTTCGATTGAGATGTGTTCACACCCGCGGACGTGGGTTACCAATTCGTCTGTCCACGAACCCAAGTCGGTGATGATGGCTGCTCGTTCTCCTTCATGACTGACCACGAAAGCGACGTTCTCTGAACCGCCATGGGGGACAGGAACCGGAAGCACTGCCAAATCTTGACCCACTCGAACCACGTCAAGCGACTCAAAATAAGTCGTAAGTTCAGGTGCCAAATCCAATTCAAGTGCCGTCCGCTCGTTTGCCAGCACGGGTATGTTCCATTTTTTCTGAAGAACCTTTGCCCCTCCACCGTGGTCACCGTGGTGATGGGAAATAAACACGCAGTCGATGTCATCGGGTTCCAGCTCCAATCGTGCGAGCCGCTTGGTTAGTTGCGTGCCGCTGAATCCTTGGTCGATCAAGACCTTCGCGTGCGGAGTTTCAAGCAGCGTCGAGTTTCCTCGACTGCCCGAACCCAGGTGCGTGATGGTCATGGTCATGCGAACACAACTCCAGCAACGCGGGAGGGACTTGAATACACCGTACCGCGCTTCTGTGTCGAGGCGTTTTGTGAACACGGGGCGGTCAGGCAACCGTGATTTGTATGAACATTGTTCCATCACCCTCATAAGCAATCTTTGCAGAGTAAAAAAGAGCGAAGCGCAGCCTTTGCCGACGGTGAGTTCATGCGACGAAGTCAAACAACCATCTTGACCACCCTTGCCGTGATTGCAAGTCTTCTCTTTATGTCGCAATTTCCAGCCATTTCGAATGTTTCCAACGTGCACCCCGACCAAACGGACGGAACACCTCCACCAAACACTGACACGGACGGTGACATGATTCCCGATGTCCACGAAACATTGTTCGAAGAATGGATGAATTGGACGGCGTCGGACGGTCGCGAGGTTGTGATTCAAGGTCTTGACAAAAACAACGCATCGGACGCATCCACCGACCTCGACATTGATGGGTTAAACGCAACCGAGGAATTTTGCTGGCCCTATCCCGCCAACTGCACTGCTCCAGGGTTTCCCCGTGGCCTCACAGGGCAGCTGGATGAAAACAGCGACAGGATTTACCTCGACCCTCGTGTTTCTGACACCGATGGCGATGGAATGCCCGACGGCTATGAGGCGTACATGTGCCAGCGGATGGGGGGTTTCGACCCCGTTGCCCAACGGTATTCATGCCCTTCCTTTGACCCGCTCAACGCCAGCGACCTCACCCTCGATGGGGACAACGACGGCTTTGACGTGGACAGGGACGGTATTCTCAGCGATTCGGAACGGTTCACGGCCCCGGAGGAATACGCCTATGGCTCCCCGTCGAATTTCACCGCTGAACTCGATGGGTTGTGGTGCCATGCCACACTACCCGAGGGGTCCACGCTCAAGAATTGGCCGTTCCTTCCTTCCGGGGCCAATGCCACGTTTCACAACCTCCTCGAAGCATGCACCTCACGGGCCATCAACCCGGTGGGAGAAGACCTCTGGCTGGGCACTGACCCCCTGCTGGACGACTCCGATCGGTACCTCTGGGACGGTTTCTCTGTTCGCCCGCTCTATCCATCGTTTGGCGATGGCATCCCGGACGGATGGGAAGTTCACTTTGGGTTGGATCCACTCAACCGTTCCAACGCCCTCGAAGACCCCGACAGCGACGGATGGGACGCCAACCGGGACGGGGGTGTTTCAAGCGATGTTTCGAGAACACTCACCGCGCTAAAAGTCGGTGAAGCCTTGTCCACGCTTGAGGAATACCTCGTCCACTACGACGATGGAAACACGGTTTATCCCGGGCTAAAATCGACGCTCCTCAACAACGGTTCGGACTTCGCAACCATGCCACTGGTGTACGATGCTCCCGCTGACTCATTGGCCGTGATGCATCACGACGTTCGTTCCTTGGAAGAGCATGACGGGGCTGTCTATGCCATGACAACGTATGGCGTCAGCGTCATCAACGTAGATGAATCCACGCAGTCCCATCACTCGCTTCCGCAAGGAGTGATGCTTCACGATGGTTTCTTGGCTTATTCGGGAGGTTCACCCTATGCCGTTGTGATGGGCACCAACATCGGCTTTGGTGTCGCTCCGCTGTTGGCGGATGGCGCCCTCGGTTCCATTGGTACATGGTCGTGGAGCCTCACCGACCCGATTCACGCCGTCGCGCCCATGGATGGAGAGGACCTCAACCTGCACGCCATTGGTCTGGGTGAGGCTGGCGATGGTGCCATTATCGAGATCGATGGTACGTCAGCCATTCTTTCCACGTTTGATCTCGGAGCCGGTTTGAAATCTGGACTGGCCGAAGCCAACGCCTCGGTTTCAACCGTTCAACACGGCATGGCGCGGGGCACAACCTTCCAACTCTACGTCGGCACCGACCGTGGTTTGTTTGTCGTTGACACCGCCTCTGCACGCGACGATGCTGCGGGCGAATGGCGTTTCTTTTACACACCTGAAACGAATCCAATCCCAACGGCCGTTGACGAACTTCGTAGCATGCCATTGGGTTCCAATGAAAATCCAGCTGAGGTCCGTGATATGGTGCTTGACGGCCCTTCTTCATCCAACGCTCAAGTCCTGTGGTTCGGAACCCCCTCGGGACTTCACATGCTGGACCTCAACGACGATTTCATTCAGCACAGCGGTCTCCTTGTTCACCCCGGCGTTGAGGGTAAATTGTCCCGTGAGGCCAACAGCATTCATTCGATTCATCCAACCGGTGACGAAGTGCTGGTGGGGTCTGAATGGGGTCTTTGGGCACTGGCTGGAGACTACACGGCGGTCTATGGGCTCCAAGAACAGACCCGACTCCCCGGTGAAATCGTAGCGATTGCAACCTCTGTTGGTGAAGGCAACGTCACCGTTTTCGGAGCGGCCGCTCCCGGTCGATTTGCAAACCTGCAGTTGATGGACCCGGGTGCGAACGATTCGGATGCCGATGGTATGCCAGACGGATGGGAAGTTGTGCATGGACTTGACCCAACCGACCCTTGGGACGCGTTGTTTGATAACGACGCTGACGGCCTTGACCTCGACCAGTCTGGTGATATGAACCTCGAGCGTTTGTGGACCAACCTCGACGAATTCCGGTACACGAAAATTACACCTGAGGGCTACAATGCTACCGATCCCCGAGAAGGTGATACGGACGGTGACGGTCTCGGTGACGGTGCTGAGCACTACGGATTTTTCTACGAACACAGCACGCTGTGGTGCTACTATACCGTGCAGATGGATTACATCTGCGACAGCGCAAAGGGGCAAGCGGCGAATGCCACCTACCTCTCACTCGCCAACATTGACACGGCGATTGACCCAACAAATCCAGATACGGACGGCGACGGTATGCCCGACGGATGGGAAATTGAACACCGTCGTTGGATTGGAGATACGTTCACAGGAGGAAACAATTGGAGTCTCGACCCCCTACGTTCGGATGATGCGAACTGGGACGCTGACGGTGATGGACTTCCAAACCTCTGTGAATACCAATGGTCCGTTGTTCGCTTGATGGGCATCGACGGTGATTTGTTTGAAGCCTACGGTGAGACCTCTGAAGCAGCAGAAAATTGGTCCGTCGCCGACCCCAACCTCATCGATTCAGACGGCGATACGCTGCCCGACGGGTGGGAATCCAAAGGGCTGTGCTCATGGGACCCGTCCCGTATCGGAGTCAATCCCCTGAACGGCTCTGATGCGTTTGAAAATCCCGATGGTGATGGCTATGACGTCAATCATGACGGCGTCCTTACGCAAGACGAGGCCTTCGTGAACTACCTCGAATACCACATACGTTCGGACCTTTTCAGCGGCAATCAAACGCTCGATGGTCTCCTCCTACCCGGTAATTTCACCACCCGTTTGTTTGACAACATCGGCGACTTTGGTTCTCCCGATGATACCTTTGCTGACCGGGCCTCCGGGTCCGTCACGGCTGGCCTCTCATCCTACAGCGTGGGTGCGGCTGACCCGCTCAGCGCAGACACGGACGACGACGGAATGCCGGATGGCTGGGAGATTTGGTTCGCACGTTGGGACTTGCTTGACGACGCATGGACCCTGAATCCTCTGGATTCGACCGACCGCTGGCAAGATGCCGATGACGACGGGATGACCAATTGGGAAGAATACAACGTCATCTCACCGCTGTTCTCAGAGACCGACGCAAACCGTTCTTCACCGCAATGGTTCGTCACCACCATCGGTGTTGCCTTTGCTCTCCAGCAATGGCCAGGTATACCCACCACTTCCTCGTTTGGTGATTTCCTTTCGGAGAACCAAACCAACCTCACGGGCTTGACCTCCGACCCAAACAACGTTGACACCGACGGAGACGGTATGCTGGACGGTGTGGAATTGCTGTTCACGTCTTGGAACGTCTCGGCCGCAACATGGACTCTCAACCCGCTGGTTGCAGGTGACGGCGACTTTGACGGGGACGAAGACGGCCTCATTGACCGACAAGAGTTTGCCTTGGCCACCGAGCAACCTGACAACGGCATGGACCATCCCAGTGATGCACCGTTGCTTCACGTCGATGGTGATTTCCAACAGCCGACTGAAAAAGCACAGCGCGTGTTTAACATTCTCATTTCAAAAGAAACCAGAGGGAAGCGGCTGCTCAACGACTTCAACGCTTGGCAACAAGGTGAGCCTCCCAACGCGTTTATCGAGGTTGTTCTCGGCATGACGGACCCTACCATTCCCGACACCGATGGCGATGGTATGTACGACGGATTCGAGTACTGGTTTACCTCGTGGGACTTGGACCAGAACCGCTGGTCCATCAACCCCCTCATCGACGGCGATGTGAACCTTGATTCAGACCAAGACAGCTTTGACTGCAACGACGACGGGGAAATCGACATGAATGAAACGTTCAGCAACCTCCGTGAATGGGAATCTCGGACCTGGGGCAAATTCCTGACACGAAACACCGTCCCAGCCAACCTTGGCATCATTGACTTTGGCGAAGATGCGATGGCGGCCTATCAGGAAGAACTCGGTTTCACGGCGCTTCAGGCTCAACAAGCGCTCTATCAGGACTTCATCAAGAAGGGGCAAGATTCGGTTGAACGAATGGAAAAAATCAATGCACTCGAAAGCGAGAACTTCAACAGGAGTCTTCGCGGTGTAGCCGACCCAACGCATCCTGATTCAGACAGCGACGGCATCCCCGATGGCTGGGAATACTGCTACGCCACCTATGGCATGGACGACATAACCACTCAGAACCATTGGGCGGCCAATCCCCTGAACCCATGGGACGTGGATTACGATGGAGATCACGACGGCTGGTACGATCGAACCAGTTTTGACGTGCCAGCGGAACAGGGTTCATGGGAAAGCCGAGTGTTCACGCCCTCTGGTGTTTCAATTCAAAACGGCCTCGGGACCCTCCCCTTCACCAACTTCATGGAATACGACAACCAGACCCGTCCCGACATGAACGACAGCGATGACGATAGCCGAACGTACCTCACCACCGTCGTGAACGGGGCCGTTGTCTCGCACGTTCGTGATTACAATTATTCCGATGGTCGGGAGGTGTTCAAGTACGGTTCCAATCCGAGCGATAACGACACCGATGGCGACATGCTTCCCGACTGGTACGAATACAAGATGGGCTGGAATGAAAACAACGACAATTTCAGTTCCTTCCTTGACATTCGCGTTGTTTGGATTGACGTGGCCACTGGCGCTGGGTGTACCACCGATACAACGTCTTGTTTGCCATTGTCCCAAGACGGTTCAGGCGGTACGCTTGCTCGCCCGGACACGGAATTTACGTGGTTTTCGCTCGATCCTTCGAACCCGAACGACGCCAATGAAGACCCCGATCAAGATGGCAATTGGGATTGTTCAGGTGCTGGATGCAATTATGAATCCTACACCAATTTCCAAGAATTCTATGCCATCACCACCAACGATTATTCATCGCCCAACGCCGTTCGCCTAAGCGGACTGACCCATGACGGCATGCCGGTTGAGGAAGGGTGGCAGTTCCGAGCAGCCATTCTCGGTCTAGGGCAGTCCAACGAGCTGGTGCTCAACTACCTCAAACTGGACAAGTTTGGTGGACCTGATGAGCAATACGGCTACATCGTGGACGACAAGGACACCAACTTCCTCATCGTTGATCCCTCGGACGATGAAATCCTGATGGCCGGGAATCTGACGGATGCGTGGGACATTTACTACACTGGATCACCCAACACACCCCCGGTCAGGAACGTGGGAGAACGGGAGTACGGTTGGTACCTCCTCGATCTTGACGATGACCACCTCGCTGAAGGCAGCAACCCGAAGAACTGGGACACCGATGGTGATTGGATGAACGACTGGTTTGAAGTAAGGGACGATGAAGAAGACGGCGTGCGAGGCGATTCATCCCCGATTCGGTACGATTCGAGACAAATCAGTTGACGCCACGTGTCGCACGCCCCGAACCGCATGGTTCAAATGGTGTTTCGAGCGTGTGCGAACTATGCAAGGAGGCGAACAGCAACCGTTCAACGCTCGAGCTGTGTTTTTGCTTCTGGTTTCAATCATGTTTTTGACACCCTTCAGTCCCATGGCGGGGCTCTTTTCATCCGAAGCCGAGGCCGCTGCAGGGACACGCCATGTGTACGAGTTCAGCGATGGATCTGTTGAGCACATTGCCCTGTATCAAGGCGCCAACCCCGACATGGGCGCATCGGTATCCCTTCCTCGTGGTGCGCTGGTCACCGATGTGAGCATGACCCTCTCTGGTGCGTCGGCTACGGGATGGTCTCAGGTGGTCGATGACGACCGAGTGCACTGGATTCAGGGAGCCGAAACAAGCGTGGATGACCGCTCAGGGGACTTGACACTGGCCATGGACAATGTCAGCCGAAACTTCCTGCCTCACGGAAGCGATGCCTACGTCAACCCCGTTTCGGATGCTTGGCTCGATGACGGCACCCATGCACTTCGGCAACCTCACACATCCAACGCAACTGAAACACTCTATTCGCAACAATTGACCAAAACGTCCTCCAGTTTCATGGCGCAGAGCCAAGGCGCTATGCTCAAGCACCACGATTGGCTGTTTTTGTCAACGTGGTCGTCCTCGAACTTCAACAACGTCGTTGAGCGATTGTACCCCAACAACGCCACCCGTGAATCCGTCATCACGTTGGACCAAGCTTCCTGCACGCTGCCTCAGAAGCATCCTTCCTCCTATTACGGGTACTATGGATTCCGTGACTGGACCATTACCGACGACGAACGCCTCTTTGGCATTCTCTCTGGATACCGCTACACGTACGGCTCTACCGCTCCAGTGAATTACCATCGCGTGCTGGAAATGGACGTTTCCCGCGACGATACATGGACCTGCATCGATTCCTACGATATTTCCCCGTCCGTTGGGGAATACACCGGCATTGCTTACGATCGAAAAACAGGCGAGGTCTGGGTGGCGCACAACGCGATGAATCGATTGTACTCCTACGATTTTGCGGGGGACGGTACCGGGACCTACACCCGCGGTCAAGACTTCTACTCCTACACTTCAGCGGCCGGTTCATCATGGGAATGCGGCGGAACGTACGGGAGTGGGTCAAAGCAAATGCTTCGAGGCTTGGAGATGAACGGTTCAACGTTCTACATGCGCTGCCAAGAAGAATCGCCGTACAACGACCGTGATCAACTCGAAGCGTGGTCCGTCTCGGGGAGTTCTTCTGCCCTTATCCCTGAATCCACGACCCGCCAACTCTCGCGGCTCGGGTACGGTCTCCAATTTGACGGAGAGCGGTTCGTCACCGTGGATTGCGGCTATTCCACATGGTCCGGCGCCACGCTCTACTATCGCGAGTTTGGCACGGGTTGGATGTATGAAACGACACCCGCCCCCGGAACAACCACGTGGTACGGCGAAGTTATCCCATCCGGCGAAGACGTTCTTTCAGTAAACGTCGAGACGTATTGGTCTGCGGCGTCCATCGGCGATCGTGTCGATTATTGGGTCTCTGCCGATAACGGCACCCACTGGGAAGAGGTTGAATCCGAATCCACGATTCACTTTGACCACCCGGGCAAGGAACTGGTGTGGAAAGCTCAACTGATCGGTTCCACGGCTGTTTCGTGGTGGGTTGA
>CAXHCG010000032.1:0-13968 GCA_964014905.1 uncultured Candidatus Poseidoniales archaeon
ATTCGTGGCGTGCGAGGGTACGAAATGACCCCCTACGGCATGCAAGCACGAGGCGAGGTCTGGGCTGAGGCTGACCAAATCGCTGATGCATTCCCTGAGCTCTTCAAGCGTCTCCCCAAGCGAAAGGAGCACGATGCTGACAAGCACATGGAGAACCTCCAGAAAGCCGATCTTTGCGAAGTCCGTTTGATTGTCGCTACCCAACCTCACACCCTCGTCAGCGTTCCCACCAAGGTTCCCGACGTGATGGAAATGGGCCTCACAGGTGGCAACATGGACGACCAGCTCGGCTGGGCAAAAGATCACCTCGGCGAGGAATACTCCTTTGCCGATGCGTTTGAAGAAGGCCACATGACCGACATTGTCGCCATCACGAAAGGCTACGGCTGGCAAGGTGTCATCAAGCGCTTTGGCGGTAAGTTGCAATCCCACAAGAACTCCAAGAAGCGCCGGCAACACGGAAACATGGGTGCCTTTGGCGACGGATACGTTCGCAAGACGATTCGTCAAGGTGGACAAACCGGTTACCACCAGCGCACCGAGTACAACAAGCGAATCCTCCGAGTGGCCAACCCGGAAGACCACTCCATCACGCCCGCTGGTGGCTTCCTTCACTACGGCGAAATCAAATCCGACTACATCTTGGTCAAAGGCAGCGTTCCAGGACCTGCGAAGCGACTGATTCGCTTCCGCGACGCCACACGTGCGTCCGACAAGACACTCCACGACTACGAAATCACGTACGTAAGTACCGCATCCAAGCAGGGGGCCTGAAGATGAAGGTCGCAACCAAGGACATCGTCACCACCGTCTCGCAAACCGAAATGGACGCTGGCAAATTGTCAGCCCGCTTTGAGGTTGAAGTTTCGAACGGTTCCAAAGTCAACCTTCCATCGGCCTTTGGGTCCGAAGTCCGCGAGGATCTGGTGAAGTTGGCCGTGGCCTCAAGCCGCGCCAACCGCCGCCAACCCTACGGTTCCCGAGCCCACGTCGGAAAGCGCCGTCCTATGGCCGGTATGAAGCACTCCGTTGAATGGTGGGGCAAGGGTCGCGGTGTCTCCCGAATTTTGCGACGCACCGGCTCTCGCCGTGGTGCACAAAACCCTCACACCCTCGGAGGCCGTCGAGCACACGGACCGAAGGTGGAGAAAGATTGGTCCCGGAAACTCAATGCCAAGCAGCGCCATGCTGCCCGCAACGCTGCCTTGGCCGCCACTGTCTCCATGGAAACCGTCTCCGCCCGTGGCCACCGATTCGACGACTCTGTTGAACACCTTCCAATCGTGTTGGGCTCCTACACCGAAATCGTCGATGGAACGTCCACTGACTACGACATTGAATCCTTCAACCATGGCTCCGCAACCCGCAAGGCTGCAGCCATCTTCGCCGGCCTCGGTCTCGGTCCAGACATGGAGCGTGCCCGCAACGGCCGAAAGATTCGTGCCGGTAAGGCTACCATGCGTGGTCGAGTTCACAAGGTGCCCAAGTCCATTCTCTTGGTCGTCAAGGAAAAATCAGGTCTTGCACAAGCAGCACGAAACCTCCCCGGAGTGGATGTTGTCGCTGCGAAGGACCTGTGTGCAGAAGACCTCGCTCCCGGTGGCGACATCGGGCGATTGACGGTCTTCACGAAAGCGGCTTTGGAGGCCATCAACTGAGGTGATACCATGAACGCATACGACATCATCATTCAACCATGGCTCACTGAGAAATCCATGGAAGCCCGAACCTCCGAACAGCGACTCGAGTTCATTGTTCGTCGAGGTGCAACGAAAGCCCAAATCGCCCGCGCCATCGAGACCATTTTCGACGTCGAGGTGGCCAAGGTTAACGTTCGAAATTCCAAGCACGGCAAGCATGCTTCAGTGAAGCTGGCTGAAGGCTACGACGCAGAAGACGCTGCCATGCGTCTAGGAGCATTCTGAGGTGATTTATCATGGGTAAGAGAATTCGTGCACAACGCAAAGGTTCGTCGCCACGCTACCGCGTGTCCAGCCACCGTTTCCCAGGGAAAAACCGCATGCCACGCGACAAAGACGTGGTGTGTGAAGTCACTGAACTGGTTCACAGCCCCGTCCACAGCGCTCCACTCGCTCGGATCAAGACCCCCGACGGCGACACGACGCTGGTCGCTGCGACCGAAGGCCTCGCCATTGGAAGCAAAGTGGCCATCGGCAACAACGTTGCTCTTCGACCGGGGAACATCACAGAGTTGGGCAACATCCCTGAAGGTACAGCCATCAACAACCTCGAACTTCGACCCGGAGACGGTGGAAAGGTGGCTCGCTCAGCCGGCAACTCCTGCACCGTTGAATCCCGTGTTGGAGACATGGTCCGTATTCGCATGCCCTCTGGCGCTCTGAAAGAACTTCCATCGAGCTGCCGAGCAACCATCGGTGTCCTCGCCGGCCACGGTCGAGACGAGATGCCAATGCGAACGGCCGGTGCTGCCTACTACAAGGCCAAGGCCCGCGGTAAGCTCTACCCCCACGTTTCTGGTGTAGCCATGAACCCCGTTGACCACCCACACGGTGGTGGAAATCACCAGGCTGTTCACGGACCAAACTCCGTTGCACGCGGTACGCCACCGGGTGCGAAGGTTGGTCTTATTGCACCAAGCCGAACCGGCCGTGGACGAGGAAAGAAAATTTGAGGTGATGATGCATGGCAAAGAAAAAGAAGTCCTTTATGACCCCCAAAGCCAGCCGTCGTAAGGCTCGTAAGCGCTTGTCGACGACCTCAGCACGTGTGAAGAAGGAGTTCACCTACCGTGGATACACCATGGAAGAACTCGGACAAATGCCAATGTGGCCTGAGACCGAAGATGAAGATTACATCGTCGGTCTTCTTCCTTCCCGTGCCCGCCGAAGCCTCGGTCGAGGCATGTCCGTCGAAAACGAGAATTTCCTCGACCGTACCCGCCGCTCTGGTTCGAAGACCGTGCGCACCCACCGCCGAGACATGCCTATCCTGCCCGAGTTCGTCGGGCGAAGAATCGCTATCCACAACGGCCAGCACTTCGTAGAGATTGACGTCAAACCAGAGATGATCGGTCACTACCTTGGTGAATTCGCTGTTACCCGTAGAGGCGTGGCCCACAGCGGCCCCGGTGTCGGTGCTACCCGTTCGTCAAAGCACGTACCGTTGAAGTGAGGTGAAAAAGATGGCAAAGCGAAATCAGATGGATCGGCGCAGTCGCCGACGACAACTCCCTCAACGAGGCTACACTCAACTCCTCCAAGGTAATCGACTGGCGACCGCACGGGCGACCAACGTTGACATGCACGTCAAGCATTGTTTCGAAGTCTGCCGTGCCGTCAAGAACAAGACCGCTGGCGAAGCCGTTTCCTACTTGAACGAGGTTCTCCGCATAGATTCTGACCGCGCCGACGTTCGTCGAAAAGCCGTGGCTGTCCCCTTCCGTCTGGGAAGCGGCAACAAGCGAAAGCGTCGTTCTGGTCCTTCGATGGTCGGACACCGAAAAGGCGGTGTTGGACCCGGTCGATTCCCCGTCAAGGCATCCCGTGCCATCATCAAGCTCATCGAGAGCGCCATGGAGAACGCCAGATTCCAATACGAAGACATCGATGCCGATGAAATGGTCATCACGCACATCGCAGCGCATCGTGGACCCATCCGCAAGGGATGGATTCCTCGTGCTCGAGGCCGTGCGACCCCAAGCAACCACTACCGCGTGAACTTGGAGGTCTTCTTGGAAGACATGAACGTCATGGGCGATGAATTGGAGGACGACTTCTGAGGTGAATATCATGGGTAAGCAAAGCATACTACGAACCATCGTTGACCGCAACGTCGAGCGTCTGCTCGTCCGCGAGTTTTTGATGAAGAACACCTCCAAGTCTGGATTCGGCGGTCTTGACATTCGTCGGACACCCGGCGGAACAGAAGTCACCGTCCACGCCGAACGGCCCGGAATGGTCATCGGCCGGAAAGGAAAGATCATCAACGATCTCCAAACCCGACTCAATCAAGAATTCAGCCTCACCAACCCCAAGTTGAAGGTTGAGGAAGTCAAGAATCCAACCCTCAACGCACAAGTGATGGCTGAGAAAATTGCCTCTTCGCTTGAGCGTGGTTGGTACCACCGACGCTCGTGCCACAGCGCTGCACAGAGCATCATGGACGCCGAGGCTCGTGGCGTGATCGTCACCGTCGCTGGAAAACTGACCGGTTCACGGAACCGTACCGAGAAATACATTCGCGGGCACGTCAAGTACTGCGGTGAGACGGCCCTTCAACACATGGACAAGGGCTATTCCGTTGCGGTCAAGAAACTCGGCACCATCGGCGTCACCGTGGAAATCATGCGACCAGGCACACGTCTGCCCCATGAAATCAGCATCTTCTCCGAAGAGCAACTCAAGATCCAAGCAGCACAAGCGGCCGCCGAAGAGGAGGGTTCCGAGTGAGTTTCGTTTCCAACCGAGAAATCTCCTCGATGAGCACGGAAGCCCGGGAAGCCCGGCTTTTGGAACTCCAGGAAGAGTTGCTTCAACTTCGTGCTGAAAAAGCACTTGGCGGGACCCCTTCCAACATGGGCGCCTACAAGGCGACACGACGAAGCATTGCGCGTCTGAAGACGCACATGCACAACGATGAGTGAACACAACGAGGTGATGGAGAACAATGGCGGCCATTTGCAACACTTGCGGACTACCCAATGAACTGTGCATCTGCCAAGAAATTGCAAAAGAGCAACAAAAAGCCATTCTCTCAACCGACCGAAGACGCTATGGAAAAATTGTGACAAAAGTGGAGGGCATTGACGACGCAGCAATTGACATCAATCAGCTCGCTAAACTCCTGAAGAACAAATGTGCAGCAGGCGGAACGGTAAAAGGACGATTGATTGAACTTCAAGGAGATCACAAGAAAAAAGCTGCTCAGGTGCTCAAAAATAATGGATTCAATGTGGAGGTGCGATGAAATGGATATGTACAATCAATCGTGGATCGGTCGCCCCCTGACCATCACCGCCTCAACCGACTCGACCTTGACCGGTCGCCAGGGGATCGTCGTGGACGAAACCCGAAACACCGTCGTTCTCCTCGAAGGAGAACACAACGTGGTCTTGAACAAGGCCAGCATCACATTCACCGTTGACAGCAGCGATGTTGTCATCCATGGGGCCATGGTGGTTCAGCGCCCGGAAGACAGAATCCACCGAACATACAGGAAGGCATGATACGATGCGAGACATTGGCGTTGACGTGAAGAGCCCCACCGGCGAGTGGGATGGTGATGTGAACTGTCCGTTTTACGGCAGTCTGCGTCTTCGAGGACAAGTCCTTGAAGGAACCATCCGCAGCATGGGTATGAATCGAACAATTACCATCGAGCGACAAAACGTTCGCTACATGAAGAAGTACGAGCGGTTTGAGAAGCGCACCAGCGTCGTTTCCGCCCACCTGCCTTCGTGCATCGGTGAAGTGAGCATTGGCGACAACGTGAAGGTCATGGAATGCCGACCGCTTTCCAAGACCGTTTCATTTTGTGTCATCGAGAACTCCGGAGGTGTTGCTTGATGAAGGGCATTGCCGGTAAACAGACCCGTGGTCTGCCAACCGCAGCACGGTTGCACGTCGCCGACAACACCGGAGCCAAGGTCGTTCAAATCCTGAACGTCCTCAAGCTGGGTGGTACCATGCGACGGTACCCTGCGGCAGGCGTTGGCGACATGGCCAAGGTCTCGGTCAAGAAGGGTACACCAGATACACGTCGCCAAATGTTCAACGCCGTCATCATCCGACAGCGTCGTCCGTTCCGCCGTGTGGACGGTACGTGGGTTCAATTCGAGGACAACGCGTGTGTCATCGTCAACGAAAAAGGCGACGTCACCGGTTCCGATATCAAAGGACCCGTTGCTCGTGAGGCCGCAGAACGCTGGCCTCGTATCGCCGCTAATGCAAAGCAGATCGTCTGAGGGAGTATCATGGTAAAGAGTATGAAACCAGGAAAGCAACGCAAGGCGCACTTTAACGCGCCCATGCATCAGAAGCGCAAGCGTGTCGCAGCTCGTCTGCAACTCGCCAAGCCCGATGCCCGATTCGCTGGCGTCCGAACCGTCACGGTTCGTGTCGGCGACATTGTTCAGGTCAACCGTGGCGATCAAGCCCACGGTGGCAAGCGCCACGGCGGCAAGCGCAACGGAGACCCGTTGACGGGTGCTGTGCTCCGCATCGACGCTGAAAAGGGTCGGCTGTACATCGAAGGTGTCAAGGCCAGCAAGGCCGATAACAAGGAAGAGGCGGTTCCAGTGCACGTCTCGAACGTGGTGGTGACCCAACTCGATGAGTCGGACCGCCTCCGCATCGCAAAATTAACTGGTAACCGGAGTTGAATTAGATGAGCAGCAATCACTTGAAGCGCTTGGCCATGCCCCGAAGTTGGCCCCTGCCACGAAAGACCACGGTATGGGTGTCTCGCCCAACTCCTGGTGCGCATGCACTTGAACTCTGCATGCCGATCACCCTCGTGATTCGAGACGTGCTTCGCTTGGCCAAGACGGCCCGTGAAGTCCGTTTCATCCTTCACAACGAACTTGCAAAGGTCGATGGCCGAGTTGTCAAAGACACCCGTCGTGGTGTTGGTTTGATGGACGTCATGACCCTCGGCGAGGAACATTACCGCTGCGTGCTCGACCACAACGGCCGCCTTCAATACCGCCGAATCAGTGCTGATGAAGCATCTTGGAAGGTTTGCCGAATCGAAGGCAAGACCACCATCAAAGGCGGTCGCACCCAACTCAACCTGCACGACGGCCGCAACATCATTGTGGACGACCCTGCGGAATACAGCACGGGCGAATCCCTCAAACTGAACTTGCCAGACCAGAAGATTCTGGAGCACATCCGCTTCGGTGAAGGAACCCGCGCCTACCTCATGGGTGGTGCTCACGTTGGTTCAACGGCCCATGTGAACGAGTTCATCAAAACGCGAGGCAGCATGCCAAATGAAGTTCAATTTGATGACTTCGTCACGGTTGCTCGAAACGTCTTCGCCATCGGCGAGGCTACCCTGCCACTAACGGAGGGAACGGAATGAGTGCTTCTTCCAATCCCATGAACCAACTTCGCATCACCAAGGTGTGCGTCAACATCGGTGTCGGTGAAGGCGGCGAGCGTTTGGTCAATGCCGAGAACGTGCTTGAATTGGTCACGGGCGTGAAGCCCCAGCGTACCCTCGGTCGCATTCAAAACCGAGACCTGAAGGTGCGAATCGGTGCGCCGATTGGTTGCAAAGCCACCATGCGCAGCCAAGAAGACATCAAAGCCTTCCTCGCCAGTGCCTTTGAGTGCCGAGAAAACACCATTCCCGCATGGAATTTTGACCGAGAGGGCAACTTGTCATTCGGTGTCCGAGATTACACGGACTTCCCGGGTCAGAAATACGACCCAGACATTGGAATCTTTGGTATGGACATCACGACCGTCTTGGAACGTCCAGGGCACCGTGTGAGCCGCCGTCGACGTGCGAAGAGCAAAGTCGGCATGAAGCACCGAGTATCGGCCGATGAGTCGAGAGCTTGGTTTGTTGAAAACTTCAACATTAAAATCCTGGAGGAGTAAGGATGGCAAGAGATCACGGAGAAAGAATTGGACGAACCCTTGGACGCCGCCGATGTGGCAGAAAGCGTGGTTTGATCCGCCGACATGGACTACGACTTTGCCGCCAATGCTTCCGCGACGTGGCACCGAAAATCGGTTTCAAAAAGATGAATTGAGGAGGGAAAGAAGATGCAATTTGATCCATTGAACGACGCTCTAATTAAGATATACAACGCTGAGCAAGCTGGAAAATACAACGTTGAGTTGACCCCAGCTTCAAAACTGCTCGGAAACGTGCTGAACATCATGCAGACCTCTGGCTATGTGGGCGACATTGAACGTGTCGAAAACGGCCGTGGCGATGCCTACGTGGTGGAACTGCGCGGAACCATCAACCGCTGTGGAACGGTCAAGCCTCGACACAGCGTTCGTCGCCAAGAATACGAGAAGTGGGAAACGCGATACCTCCCTGCCCGAGATTTCGGTCTCCTCATCTTGACGACCAACTCCGGTGTGATGCATCACTACGATGCGAAAGACGCTCGAATTGGCGGCAAACTGCTGGCCTACGTGTACTGAGGTGAACAAACATGGTAAAACTCGACAGAATCGAACACACCGTAACCATCCCTGACGGCGTAACCGCCAACGTCAGCGAAGATGGCGTCGTGACCATTTCAGGACCGAAAGGTTCGCTCAATCGCACCTTTGAGAACGACGTCGTTCAACTCTTCCAAGACGGCACCGGCATCATCGTGCGCGTGGACCTCCCACGACGAAAGCAGCGCGCCCTTGCAGGAACATGGAACGCTCACCTCAACAACATGGTGAAAGGCGTTACTGAAGGCTTTACGTACAACCTCAAAGCCTTCTACTCTCACTTCCCTATGACCCTTGCCGTGAACGGCGATACCTTCCAAGTGAACAACTACTTTGGCGAACGTGTACCCCGGACCGCCCACATCCTCGACAACGTGGTCGTCAAGGTGTCCAACAAAACCGAAGTCACCGTGTCGGGCATCGACAAAGAGGCCGTGGGTCAAACCGCTGCAAACATTGAGCGTTGCACGACCGTAAAGAACCGAGACCGACGTGTCTTCCAAGATGGTATCTACCTGTTGGACAAGGAGTGATTGAAATGGCAGAAGATTACGAATCAATGACTGTTGCGCAACTCAAGGAGTTGCTGAAAGAGCAGGGCCTCCCTGTCTCTGGAAAGAAATCCGACCTGATCGCCCGTATGCAAGAAGCAGCCGGACAAGCCGATGAAGTCGTTGAAGACGAAGCCCCTGAAGCGGCTGATTCCGACGACGACGGTTGGGAGGACGAAGACTGGGACGATGAGGCTGAAGAGGTCTACATGGTCAAGCAAAAACCCATCCTGGACGAGGACATGAAAGCGGCTCTAGCCCTTCGTGCTGCTCAGAAAAAGAAGACGCCTTCCTTCCGACGAACCGAATGGTTCCGCTACAAGCGGTTGTCTCGCTCTGGATGGAGAGCCCCACACGGTATGGACAACAAGCAGCGCCGCAACTACAAGTACCGAGGTTCGCTCGTCCGAATCGGACATGGCAAGGTTGCCGCAGCTCGGTTCCTTCACCCCTCCGGCTTCCGCGAAGTGATGGTTCACAACACAGCAGACCTCGAGAGCATTGACCCCGAGACCGAAGCAGCCCGAGTTGGTGCCAGCGTCGGTGCTCGAAAGCGAGAACATATCTACGCACGAGCCGATGAACTCGGTGTTCGTGTCCTGAACCGACGGAGGGATGTTTGATGCAAATCACCAATCAAAAGCGAATCGCAGCACGTCTGCTCAAGTGTGGAGAAAACCGAGTCTGGATCAACCCGTTGTACGTTGACCAAGTCGCCTCTGCCGTTCAGACCGATGACATCCGTGAATTTATCGACGAAGGCTGGATTCGTGCAAAACCCGTCAAGGGAACCTCGCGTGTTCGCGCCCGTGCTCGACTTCAACAGAAGCGCAAAGGACGCCGCAAGGGGCAAGGTACCCGTGCCGGCTCGGCGAACGCCCGAAACCCTCGAAAAAACCGTTGGATGCGAACCATTCGAAGCCAACGGCGCGTGTTGAAAGAATACAGAGAAGACAGCACCATCGAACCTTCCCAGTACCGCCGGTACTACCTGAAGGCCAAAGGTGGCTCCTACCGTTCCATCGCCCACATGCGCTCTCAAATGACGCTTGAGGGTGTTGAATTCAAAGGAGGCGATGAGTGATGGCAGGCAACAATCGACGTTCCATCTTCCGACGACGTAAGGCCGGTCTGACCGACTATCGGCGCCGTTTGAAATTGCTGCGCGGTGAGAAGTCCCGTGCTGTCGTGCGCATTTCCAACACACGAACCACCTGCCAACTCGTCTCTTGGGCTGCCGACGGCGACCTCGTTTCGGTCTCAATGACCGGTACAGACCTCGTCAAGAAGTACGGCTGGCCGGAGAACCGTTCGCTCAAATCCGTTCCCGCCTCTTACCTTGTCGGCTACGCCATGGGCAAGGCAGCAGTCGCCGCCGGCACCACCGAAGCCGTCCTCGACATTGGCCTCGCAGCCAACACCCGGGGCGGCCGCGTGTACGCCGCCCTCAAGGGCATGGCCGATGCGGGTCTTGATATTCCACACAGCGAAGACGTTTATCCCGAAGAGGGTCGTTTGAACGGCGCTCACATCGATGACAACATCGCTGGAGAAATGGAAACCACCAAGAACACCATTGAGGGGGCCTACTGATGAGTGAAGAAGACATTGTAAACATGGCACCCGGTTTGCGCCAAGCCTATGCCCCAGACGAAGCCGAAGAAACACCCGATCCTCGCCGTCGTCGCCGCAATCAGGACGACCCCATCGCCAACCTCCGCAAGTGGGAGCCACGCACCCGTTTGGGCGCTGCTGTGATGGCGGGAAAAATCATCAGCTACGAATCGGCTTTGGCTTCTGGCCTACCGATTCGTGAAGTTGAGATTGTTGATGCCCTCATCCCCGACCTTGAGGATGATGTCATTGACGTGAACATGGTTCAGCGCATGACCGACAGTGGTCGGCGTGTCCGATTCAACGTGATGGCCTGTGTCGGCAACCGAGACGGCTACGTTGGACTCGGCATGGCCAAGGCCAAGGAAGTCGCTACTGCCATTCGCAAGGCCATCACGGCTGCTAAGTTGAATTTGATCTCCGTTCAGCGGGGCAACGGTTCCTGGGAATCTTCCCCGGGGCCAGGCAACACGATCCCGTTCAAGGTGAACGGCCGTGCCGCATCCACCCGTGTCACGCTCATGCCTGCCGCAAAGGGCAAGGGTTTGGTCATCGGGCAAACCGGCAAGAGCGTTCTGCAACTTGCTGGCATTGAGGACGTGCTGTCCCGGACCAAGGGTCAGACCCGTACAACCATCAACTACGCCGCTGCAACCTTCAATGCGTTGAAGAACATCAACACAACCCGTGTCACCAACGCACAGCGTGAAAATCTCTACATCCATACCGGGAGGAAAAATGCATGACGTTCATTGTTGTACGAGCACGAAGCGACGTAAAGGTCGAGCGAAAGATTCGCGAAACCATGGGTCACATGAACCTGACCCGTGTGAACCACGCTGTCATCATCCCCGACAACCCACAATACCGTGGCATGCTTCAGAAGGCCAAGGACTACATCACGTGGGGCGAGGCCGATGCAGGTCTGGTCGAGCGCATGCTCTCTGAGCGCGGCCGCATGGTTGGCGACGCACCGCTAACCAATGCCATCGTTGCAGAGCATACCGACTACAAGAACATCAGCGACTTTGCCAAAGCCATCACCGCCGGTGAGGCTCAGGTCAAGGACGTCCCTGGACTCAAGCGCGTGTTCCGACTCCACCCCCCTCGTGGAACGAAGGGATGGGGCGGAATCAAGCGCAGTTTTGTCGTTGGAGGAGCCCTCGGTTCCCGTGGCGATGCGATCGGCGACCTCGTCGAGCGAATGATTTGAGGTGAACAAGATGGGTACGAAAGCAAACAAACATCGTGGACGCAACCGATACCACGGTCGTGGAAAGAAAGCAGGCCGTGGCGCAGGAAAGCGTGGTGGCCGAGGAAACGCTGGTATGAACAAGCACCGTGTCATGACGCGCATCAAGTACATGCCAAACCATTGGGGTATGCACGGTTTCAACCGTCATCCTTCCCTCCGAACCGTCTATGTAACCGCCAACGTCAGCCAACTCGAAGAGATGGCCGATGGTGCAGACACAGTCAACCTTACCGAAAAGGGGATTGACAAGCTGCTCGGAAGCGGCCAAATCCGAAGCGCCCTGACCGTCATCGTCAGTGAAGTCAGCGCTCGAGCCGTTGAGAAGGTAGAAGCCGCAGGTGGCTCCGTCGAAGCAGGCGGAGACGATGAATGGGAAGACGAGTGAACCTAAACAGGTGATTCATCATGAAGCACAAGCCAATTCCATGGGCCATCGCACTGACTGGGGTGCTCTATTATGCGCTCCTGATTTACTGGCAGTCCGATGAATTGTCCGGTAGCGGACAAGCCCGTGATGCCGCCGTGTTTGGACTGGTCTTTTCAGTGGCCTATGTTGCCTACTGCATGCTATGTTTCCAACGAGACCTTCCACCCGGCTTGAAGGACATGCCCTTTGTTGGTCGTTATGGTAAACTAACGGTTTGGTTGATTTTCCTTTCGATTGCGGTGTGGTACGTCCGTCCGGATGCATGGGGCGGCTATGACGAGGGTGTCGGCTTCTTCTTGGTGGGCATCATGCTCCTTGGATTCGCTGCCGCTGCGATCTTGACGTGTTTCATGTGGAGCGGCGACCAAAGCAGCCGTTTGTATGCTCTGAGCCGTTTCGTCGACGTCTACCCAACCATCACCAAACCTGAACGCCACGTTCGCTTTAATGAGAAGATGTGGACGACCACCTTCGTGCTCATCATTTACTTCGCCATGACCAACGTCATGCTGTTTGGCCTCTCTGGCCAAGCCCTTGACCTGTTCAGTGGTTTCCGCTCCATCATGGCCGGTGCCTCGGGTACCATCATGCACTTGGGGATTGGGCCGATTGTTACGGGTTCGATTATCATGCAATTGTTTGCAGGTGCGAAAATCATTCGTCTTGACCTCAGCAACTCGGAAGACAAAGCCATGTACCAAGGTGTTCAGAAACTCCTCGTTCTCATCATGATTCCAATCGAATCCATTCCGCAAACCTACGGGTTCCTTGACCCCAGCGAGTGGCTCATCGATGCCTACGGCCTCGGATGGGCAAACTTTGTCATCGTCGCCCAACTCTTTGCCGGTTCCTACCTCGTGTTCCTGTTGGACGAACTTGTCAGCAAGTGGGGCATTGGTTCCGGTATCTCGTTGTTCATTGCAGCAGGTGTCGCTCAATCCACCTTCGTGGGTACGCTTTCACCGCTTGCTACCACCAGCGGTGCGCCGTACTCCATCCAAAACCCGCCTTCTGGAACGCTTCCGATGATTTTCTACATGTTCCGTGAATCGAGCAATTACGAAATGATTCAAGCGAACGGATTTGAAGTCATGCTGTTGACCCACGTTAATCCCGTGGCGGCCTTGGTGTCGTCGATTATTGTGTTCCTCGTCGTGGCCTACGCTGAATCAAGCAAGCTGGAATTGCCATTGACGCACGGAAAGGTCCGTGGCCACCGTGGAAAGTACCCGATTCGTCTGGTTTACGCCTCGAACATTCCGGTCATTTTGATGGCGGCTCTTTTGGCCAACATCAACATGTTCACGCTCCTCTTCTGGAGCCATCCAACCCTGAGTCAGACGCCGATACTAGGTCAAAACGGTTGGGCATCAGCGTCAGCCTTCATCGGAACCTACGAGCCGGGTCAAACGACGGCCTCAGGTGGATTTGCATGGTACGCCAGCATGGTGAACGGTGTCAACGACTGGTTGATTCCGCTGCTGAATCAACAGGGCGACGTGTTCGGCCACTCATTGACACAAATCATGGTTCACGTGGTGTTCTATGTCGCCTTGATGACCGTCGGGTCGATGGTCTTCGCAAAGTTCTGGATCGACACCACCAACATGGGTACAAAGGACGTGGCCAAGCAGATTGAACGCACAGGCATGCAGATTCCCGGGTTCCGAAAGAACCCCAAGGTTTTGGAGAAGATCCTCGAGAACTACATTCCACCGGTGACCTACTTCTCCGGTGCGTTCGTCGGACTTCTCGCCGCAGGTGCTGACCTGTTAGGTACAGTCGGAAATGCGACCGGTACGGGTCTGTTGCTGGCTGTCGGTATCATCCTGCGAACGTATGAGCAGATTCAGAAGGAGCAGGCCATGGAAATGCACCCGATGATACGCCAGTTCTTCGGTGCCGAGTAAATCATCAAATAGAGGCGTGCTTTGTAATTGAGCATGGGCTTTG
>CAXHCG010000033.1:0-13889 GCA_964014905.1 uncultured Candidatus Poseidoniales archaeon
TCTCCGAGCGCCTGCTCGGGGTCGTGTTTGGGGTGGCGGCGCAAATTGTGGACGAAGACATCTGCAGCATGGAGGACGTTGACCGTGGAGCCAAGGTTGGACTCCGATGGGCTCGAGGTCCGTTTGAAATGATGAATCGCGTCGGAGTTGCGGAAGCATGTCGCATGGCAAAGGCTTACGCCGAAACCGCCGGCGAAGGTTGGACAATTCCGTCCTTTTTCACCGAGCAGGGCGATGAAGCCTGGTCCTTCTCGTACGTGGACAGCACCGTAAATGACGGTGTAGCCACCATCACCATCAACCGCCCGGAGGCGATGAATGCGCTGAACGTGACCGTGGTCAATCAGTTGACCAAAGCAGTGGCCATGGCCAACGCCAACGATGCCGTCCATACCGTTGTGATCGACGGGGCGGGAAAAGCGTTCGTCGCAGGCGCAGATGTGAAGTTCTTCGTTGACAAAATCAGGGCTGACGCCATTCCTGAGATTTATGACTTCACGGCCGGAGGCCACGAATTGCTGAACATGTTGGAATCATCGAACAAGACCACGGTCGCTTTGACCACCGGCCTCGCCTTGGGTGGAGGCTTGGAACTCGCTCTAGCCTGTGATTACCGAATCGGGACCCGTCGGACGCAATTCCGTTTCCCAGAGACCTCCATCGGCATCTATCCGGGTCTTGGAGGTTCCCAACGCCCAGCACGCATCTGTGGCATTCCCGCCGCCCGCTGGGCGGTCCTCGCTGGTAATTTCATGGACGCCAACACCGCAACCGATCTCGGTTTGGTCACGCACTTGGTCGATGTCGCTGGCGTAGACGAATGCGTTCGCAGCCTTGCCGCTCACGGCAAACCCGCCGAAAAGTACCCGGGTGAACCGGCCAACCCTGCATCGCCGGTGGTCAAGTTTGCTTCGTCCTTCTTCACCGACGACAACATGAAGCTGCTCATGAACGGTGAATGTCCGGATGGATTTGACAAAGAAGAGAAGATTGTGGCTCGCCAAATCAAGAGCCTTTCCTTCACGGCACCCATTGGTTTGCGCATGGCCAGCGATCTCATCGACGCTACAGCCAAAACAAATTTGGAAGCCGGGCTTCAGCTTGAATTGGACGGATTGAACACGATCTTTTCGACCAAGGACGCCTTGGAAGGGCTATCTGCCCTGATTGAAAACCGCCGGCCAACCTACACAAACGAGTGATCATGCCCACTGTTCTGCAAGGTCATTGAGTGCAGTCACGATGGCGATAATGTCGACGTTTTCACCGCTTTCTTGAGCCATCTGAAGTCGATTTTTGACGGCTTCAACCGTTTCTTCGGACGGGACATCTCCGGTTAATTCCTCAATCACGTCGGCGATGTTTCGTCCTCGTCCGTTCAGAATGGCCAACAGGGCCTTGAAGTGTTCATCATCGTCTTTGGGCCCTCGTGCGCTCATTCCATCACCTCGGTTTCGATGTTGTTGAGGGTGTACCATTCCGTCCAAGGGATCGGCTCCTCATCCGTCCAATTGCTCAGTGGTCCGTGGTCGCTCAGCGTTGACATGCCATCAAGCTCAGTCATGGAACGGTTGCTGCTGTGCTTTGGTCCGGGTTGGCCAAGCACCATGGCGGACTCGAGAATACCCGCACCGAGGCTGAGGCTGTTGGTGTCGGTGCTGCTCCAGTACGCGGCAAATCGTGGGTGGGTGTGAACCCAGAGTTTGAACGGAAGACGACCTCCAACGGGGGGCTGCAACGTGACCTGTCCTGCCGTTCCCCAGTCGATGAAGACCTTGTCGTCGGCATCGATGAGCACAGAGGTCTCCAGACCAGCCATGACGGAGAGGACGTAAACGCCGTCCCATCGTCCGGCTTCGGAAAGGGTTCGTTGAGCCGTGAGAAGGGCCTCATCGTCCACGCGTCGTTCTTGGGCGGCGACGCAGGCGAGTTCCCACGTGGTTTGGTCCAAGACGAGGTGTTCTGCGTCAGGGAGTCCAATCATGCGCTCACCTCCGGGAAAGCAAGGGCCCCGTACGTCAAGCTGCCCATGGATTGCACGGGAGCGGGGTGTCCTCGCCATTGTTGCAAAGCCCACTGTGCGCCAAAAGCAGCCGCAACTGCAAAGCCGAATTCCAGATTTCCAGCCTCCAACGCGCCGTCCACTTGGCAACTGGCGGGTTCGTGGTCGGGCGTCATGCGGTCCAAAAGGGCGGGCTGAGAGGCTGAAGACAGGGCCATCCACCCGTCGCCGCTGCAACGAACATCCAGCCATGGGACCTCGATGGCGTGGACCATCCGTCTCGGTTCTGGCCGGTCAACGCACACCACGACGAGGTCGTAGCCGTTGAGTTGTTCTTCACTGCGGAGGTTCTCCTCCAAGGCCTCAACGCGCAGCGAGGAGGCTGCGTCATCAAGACGTTTGGCGAGGCGGTTCACCTTTGGGTGGCCAATGTCGCTCGCTGTGTAGCGTTGATGACCCAAATTGGAGGCTTCAACCGTGTCGGCGTCCATGAGGGTGATGGTGCCTTCCAGGCCGACCCTGCGCAGGGCGGCGGTCAAGAGTTCAGACAATTGGGTGCCGATACCTCCAGCACCAACCATGAGCAGGCTTTGTGGCGTACGCTTCTCGTTCATGAGAGAACAGCGTTTTTACTCCGTATAAAGGATTCAACTCTTCCGTGCAATCCCGAGCATTCGCTCGAGCGCTTCCACCTGCACGGGGAGGGTGAACTTTGCCTCCACATACGTTCGGCCGACGTCGGCCCATGCCGAACGAAGCCCTGCGTCATCAAGGGCTTGATACGCCTCTTTCCATCCCTCAGGATGGTCTCGCCGAATCAGGCGCCCTGCGTCAACACCCGACATGGTGCATTGGAACCCTCCTTCGTCAACCATCAACGCAGGCGTTCCGACGGCCATGGCTTCGATGGGCGTGAGGCCAAACGGTTCGTGGTGGGCATGGCTGACCACCGCTGATGCACTTCGGACCATTCCCACCAGGGCTGCTTGAGAGAGTCGCGGCATGCAGACGAGGTCAACATCGATTCGCCTGGCTTCGGCTTCCAGCGCTGTTTTGTCAGCCTCTTCGCCACCTCCGACGTGAACCAAGCCAAGCCCGGTGCCGACCAGTGAATGCAGGGTTTCCCATGTCCCCTTGACGTGAGAGATCCGACCAACGGTCACCACGTAGGGATTGGGGGGCGTGGGCACATTTGAGAGGTCCACGGCTTCGTCGGGGTGAGCGATGGTGGGCCAAGCGTCAATGTCGATGACGTGCATCAAATGCGTCGCTTCGAGCGGTCGTCCCTGACCATCACGCTTGGGAGGCTCTCCGTTCTCCTTGGTTGGGTCAGAAGCAATACCGTAAACGGTTTTGAGACGGCGTTGTATCCACATCGAGTTCCCTGACATGGCCGATTTCGGTCGTTGCAGCAGTTGCTTGACGAACCGCTGGTCGCGTCGGCGTTGGGAGGTAAAAAGCAGCCTGGTTAGCCACAACGGACGCTTGGGTTTTCCGTTAAGACGCCGGTGAAGCACGTCCTCGTAAAGCCAACGAGGTGGCTCAAGGCAGTGGTAATGCACCGGGAGATGGGGTGGAATCAGGGGTAAAAGCTCGAGCGTTCCCTTGCACACTGAAAGGTGTACGGCGTCAAAGTTGTCCCACGGGATGACCATCTGTTTCCATAGGGCTTCTGCCATTTTGCTGGCGGCGGCGGTGATTTCTGCCCGGGCGCCAGACGGCCACGCAAGCGATTTCCCAGGCAGAATCAATTGGATGTTTGCTCCCGTCAACAATTCCTTTGCATGCTCGGGAAATTCAAGCGTGGCGAGGGAGGCATCCCAGCGCTCATCAACCGCCCGAAGCAGTTGAAGCAACTCCCGTTCAGCCCCTCCGAGGGCTCCAAAAGACCCACGGACCACCAGCACGCGGGGGCGGTTAACCACCTCACTCTCCGTTTGAGCCATCGTTGGGAACTCTCGCCTCCTCCCTTTCAAATCCACCCTTCTTTGTCGGTGAAAGGCGGGTTTTCCTTCTCACCAAGGACGCGACCGTTTCAAAAAGGAAGGCATCCACGGTCGTCCATGAGCGGCAAAACGGCCATGGTCACTGGGGTCACAGGACAGGACGGCTCTTACTTGGCTGAACTTCTTCTCGAGAAGGGATACACGGTGTATGGATTGGTGCGACGCGTCTCTCAACCCACATCGGGTCGCAGCCTCATCAATCATCTGATGAGCAACGAACATTTTCACCTGCTCAACGGTGATCTCGCCGATCAAAATTCAATCGACAACGCCGTTTCTCAAACCCAACCCGATGAATTTTACAACCTCGGTGCCATGTCCTTCGTCCCAGAATCGTGGCGCTCGCCCATGATGACCGCCGACATTACCGGCCTCGGTGCGCTTCGCTGCCTTGAAGCCATCCGCAAGCACGCACCAGAATGCAGGTTCTACCAAGCCGGCTCGTCAGAACAGTACGGAAAAGTTCGTGATGTCCCTCAAACCGAGTTGACGCCCTTCCACCCCCGCTCACCCTACGGCTGTGCCAAAGTGTTCGCCTTCGAAATCACTCGCAACTACCGAGAGTCTTACGACATGTTCGCCTGCACGGGCATTCTTTTCAACCACGAAAGCCCACGTCGCGGCCTTGAATTCGTGACACGAAAGGTAACCATGACCGCCGCCCGCATCGCTCACGGCTTTGACGAGTGCTTGTGGATTGGCAACGTTGACGCCAAGCGGGACTGGGGTTTTGCAGGCGATTACGTCGAAATGCAGTGGCGCATGCTCCAACAGGACGAACCTGGCGACTACGTTGTTGCTACTGGACGTACCCACAGCGTCCGCGACATGATTTCCCTCGCTTTTTCTCATGTCGGTATGGACTTGACATGGTCGGGCGAGGGCGTCGACACCATCGCCACCGACCAGAACGGTGCCGTGCGCGTGCGCACCAATCCCAAGTTCTTCCGTCCTGCCGAAGTGGATTTGCTCATCGGCGACCCTGCGCTAGCTGAGAAGGAACTCGGCTGGGTGCCCAGCACCTCGTTTGAGCAACTCGTTCAGATGATGGTTGACGCCGACATGACGACCGTGCAAGAAGCCGTTGACGGTGGCTACGCCCCACCAACGCCACCCGAGTGATGAAGGAAGGGTCGCCGTGCCGCTGCCCGTTCTCTACTCGTTTCGCCGCTGCCCCTACGCCATGCGGGCGCGGATGTCCATCGTCCGTGAGGCCTTCGAAGTTGAACTTCGGGAAGTCATCCTGCGGGACCGTCCGGACCACATGATGGAGATTTCACCCAAGGGCACGGTGCCCGTGCTCTTGCTGCCCGACGGGACGGTCATCGAAGAGAGCCTTGAGATCATGCAGCACGTGCTCGATTGGGACCTGACCGAGGAAGAGGCTCACTGGGTCAAGCGCAACGATGATGAATTCAAGTTCCACCTGGACCGCTACAAGTACCCGAACCGCTACGACGACATGGACGAAATGGAGCAGCGAACGCTGGCCTCAACCTACCTCAGCGACCTTGATGCCCGTTTGGGTGAGGGTCCGGCCTTTGCAGACCAACTCAACGATGCGCTCTTTCCCTTCGTGCGGCAGTTCGCTAACCACGACCGAGATTGGTTTGACGCTCAGCCATGGACCAACGTCCACGTTTGGCTGGCAGGGCACCTTCAATCGGGTGAATTCAAGCGCTGCATGAAGAAAGAGAAACAGTGGGTTGAGGGTGACGAAACCACGGTGTTCCCCTGAGTTCATTCGGAACCGTTTACCTGCTCCTCTTCAGTGGAATCGGGAAGCGATTCTGCGGCCGAGTCGAGAACTTCAACCTCTTCGAGGGCATGGGTGATTTTTCCGCCAAGAACGGCCAAGTCATCGTACCGGCTTCCTGCCGTGTTCCAGGCAGCCTTTGCGTTGTCGAGAGCGCTTCCAATGCCTTGGTAGGCCGTGCTAAAGGTTCTCATTTTGGTTTCAAATTGCGTGAGTCGGGATTGCAGGGTCTCCAGGTTCTCAACGACTTTCATGTTTTGAATGCCGACCAAAATCACATGGATGAAGGGGTACAAGGTCGAGGGAGAAACCGGAATGACGTTTTCTTGAAGCATGGCGTCAAGAAGTTGCAGTTGTTGGCCCTTCCGAGTGATGATGTTCTCTTCGTTCAGTCCGTTTTTATCCGAGACCACAGCATAGTACATGGCTTCGGTGGGAATGAACATCAATGCAAAATTGGTGGTCCCGCTGGACGGGTTGATGTGTTTTTGGATTTCGCCCACCTTGGTCATGACCGAGGATTGGAACGTGGCAAATTGATGTTGGATGGCGGTTCGGTGTTGATTTTGCTGGGATTCATTCATCCCGTTCATGGGTTGCTCAATCAAACTCACGTAGCGCTTCCAGGCCTCTCTCGGGAATTTAGAATCAACGGGCACATCCAAACTCCCCGTCTTGAGGAGCACATCCACGCCTCCACGCTGTGAACTTGCTTCGTCGTCGGTGACGGATTGCCGCTCCCAAGCCGAATCGGGGAGGTAGGATTTGCACATGTCTTCAAGCAGTTTTTCACCCACGTCGCCTCGAATGCTTGGCTTGACCAAGACGTCCCTCAAATCACGGCTGAAATCGATGACTTCTTTTCGACCCTCGGTCGATTTGGTGATTTCGAGGCGAACATCGGTGAGCACTTGGTTCATGTCTTTGTACTCGTCTTGCATTTTTTGATAGGTGTCGGTCACCTTTTGATTGGACTCAAACACCGGTCCGAGTTGGTCTGCTGCCCTCGTGCGGTAGATGACAACGACGATCAACACCACAAGGGCGCCCAAGGTGGCGAGTTCGAGGGCATCTGCCATGCTTCAAAAGCAGCAGGGTGCGATTTAATCCTTGGGGGGGCTGAAGTGGTTCTACACGCTCCCGAGCCCTTCAATGATGTTCTCCATCTTGCCGGCACGGATGTCGACCGCACCTCTCCAGATATGCTTCACAGCAAGGGGTTCTATCCCGAGGATTAACTGGACTCAGGTCAGCTTGTTTTGAGAGGTTTGAGACGGGTCTATGACGGCAAAATGGTACTTCTTTCCCAACGAACCTATCAGGCTCTGTCATCGTTCTCATTACAAAGGTTCGTAAGTGGATTTGATTTACCTGCAGTTGGGTGAGGCATGCGTGAGCGATACGCTGGTCAATTTGAAGAGGTTGCAGGAGGCAAAGCCACCGGTGGGCGAGGCCAAACAAAGCTCCCCTACCAACGCCCCTGTTTCGCTCGCAGCGCTCAAGTTCACTTCGGACAACATCGACCTTGCAAAAGAGTTGACAACCGAAGGCATTTCAGAAGATGAGCGGTTTGACTACATCCAAAAATTAAGCACCTTTGTCGGCGCTGAGGTCTTCGAGTTTTCCACGTGCAACAGGGTGCTCTACGTCGCTTTTGATCTCGGGCCCGAGGCACTGAGTGCAAAGATTTCCGAGTTTAACGGAACTGGCCCCATTCCCTTTGAGTTGTTCGAAGGAACCAAGGCTTGGCGGCATTTGGTCAAAATTTGCAGCGGCTTGGATTCGTTCATGTTGGGTGAACTACAGGTGATGGCTCAGTTTAGGAAATCGGTAAATTTCCATCGAGACAGGGAACTCATCAACCACTACAACTCCGCTTTCTTTGAACACGTGATTGCCGCTAACCGTTCAATACGAAAACAGATGGGATTTACTCAAACCACCAAATCAATGCTTAGCCTTGCGACCGCCGCCCTCAACGACATCTTGGCCGGTAAAGGAAAACTCAAGACGGCCGTTCTAGGATTTGGAGAAATGGGCAGCAAAGCCGTCGAATCCCTGCTTGACGCCCAACAAACCGATGTCTTGATCGTCTCTCGCGATCCTGTCGGTGCGGCTGAAAGACACCCGGAACTGTCATCACAATGCACCCTCATCTCCTACGAAGAATGGACCAACTCTCCCCGACCGCTTGATTTGGTCATCTCAACGATTCGTAACGCTGATGCAACCTACCATGCTGGGCACCCAGTTCCGTCCACCGGCGAGGCCACGCTGATGGATTTCTCATGGCCTCCCTCGATAGATGTCTCCGGTGTGGCTAACGATCAGGTGCTCATGGGGATGGAACACTGGATCAAAGTCTCGCACAAAATCGGGAAGGAATGGAATCACCAGGCCACGCTTCATCGCAGCGAATCGATGATTAACACCGTTCAAGAGCAGTTCATGGAGGCCTTGTCCAACAAGACCAAGGCTCAATTCAGAGCGCTTATTTACACCACAATGGATGAACTCGCCCAGTCCTGGGAGGCTCTCCCTCAAGCCACTGAAAACGACGTGCCCCAACTTCGGGCGTTTGGCAGGGAAATCGCCACGTGGATTTGCCACCAACCGGCGGAGTTCCATCTCTCGGAACTGTCCAGCTTCGTCGCCAATACCCCACGTGAAATCAGCAAAGCCATCATCGATCATGTCGACCATGAGGTCAAACGCTCTGTTCTTGTTCTCAACGAGAAAAGCATGGCCTCTGGGGGGACTGCATGACCATCCGTATCGGTACTCGTGCGTCAAATTTAGCGATGTGGCAGGCAAGGGCCGTGCAGGATACGCTGAAGGCGGCGGGTATTGACGCCGAGGTTGTTCCATTCACCTCCATGGGCGACCGCAGCTTAGGTGGCCAACTGTCCGCTTCTGTAGGGCAATTCATTCACGCCATTGACGACCGATTGGTGTCCGGGGAGGTGGACATCGCCGTTCATTCAAGCAAAGACGTGCCCGTTGATGTGACCCCGAACATTGCCTGCCTCGCTTACCTCGAACGAGGGTGCACAAGCGACGTTGTGCTCCTGCGCAACGACGGACGCGCTCCATCCCTTGACGACGTGCTGGCCAACACCGTCTCCACCCCGCTTCTGTCCATCCTCAACCATTTTTCCGAAGGGGCCACTTTCGGCACGGTCTCAGGGCGGCGTCAATCCTTTCTTTTGAGTCAACGACCCGACCTCATTCCCTTGGCGGTCCGGGGCCACGTTGAAACCCGAATCGGTCGGCTGCTCGAGGGCCGCGTTGACGCGGTTGTTCTCGCCGAGGTCGGTCTGGCGAGGCTGAGCAGTACAGGGGCCCTTGACGAATTGAAAGACCAACTTTCCGCGTTCAGAATCGCCAAAGAGGATTGGCCGACTGCTCCGGGTCAAGGGGCCATTGCCGTACACTGCTTGGCGGACCGAATCGAGGAGATGGGGGACCTACGTATCGCTCTCAATCACCCCACAACCGAAGCCGATGTTCAGATTGAGCGTCGTCTGTTGAAAGAAGCGGGTGGTGGATGCCTCTATCCCGCTGGCATCGGTGTGGAAGGAGGGCAAGTTCACGTCCAAGTTTCACCGGAAAATTGGCGAGAAATTTTTTGTCAAGGCAGCGCTTTCGCGATGTTTTCCTATGCTGGAGGCCTGGAACAACTTGACCTTCAACTGCCCAAACAGTCCCTCGAGGTGGTTCAACCTTCAACCACCGGTCCTCGCTACATCTCAACCTTGAATTCAGATCGGATTTCGCTGGTGCTTTCCAACCACGGCATTGGCATGGAAAACATTCCCGTGGTTGACCTCTCACCGAAGTTTGACCGGTGGCCACACGGGTTTCTCAAGGACTACACGAGCAAGAGGGAGTGGCCCTACTTGGTGCTCACCTCACCGTTTGCCGCGAAATGCGCCGTCAAAGCAGTGGATTCCAATCCTGACATCGGACGCATCCCTTGGGTGGCCATCGGTGAAGGCACGGCGAGGGCTTGCTTTCGGCTGGGTGTGACGGTTGCGGTGTGTGCCAAAGCCCGAGATGCCCGTCAATTGGCGGCTTACATCGTCGAACATTTCCAACGCAGTACGACCTTTTTCCTTCCGAGGTCCAGCCTTGCTTCCTCCGTCTTTGAGGAGGCGTTGGAGGCGGCTGGTTTTTCGGTGAACGCATGGATTGGCTACGAGAACGCTCCGAAGGAACTCGCCCCCGTGGCCGTTGACAGCGAGGACGTCCTCGTGCTATCATCCGCTTCATCGGCCCTTTCTTGGGCCAAAAACGGATTGCAAGTTCCGCGCGACATTCTTTGTATGGGAGACAATGCCCGTAGAACCATCGAATCCCTCGACCATTTCGAAGGTTGTCAGGTTTCGGTGCTCAAAGGCCCGACATCGGACGCACTCGTTGAATGGTGGAACGGCAACAGGAAGGGAAACCAATGAACATCCGGCCTCGCATCAACCGCTGGACGGCCGCTCGTCGCCAACTCTTGTTCAGCGACGGGATGCTGGATTCCCTTGTTCAGCCTCACTTTGTGGTCGATGGCGAGGGGGTTGACGACCCGATTCCCGGCATGCCTGGTATCCATCAACAATCCGTGGATGTTCTGCTCAAAACGGTTGAAGTAGACGCAGCTCACGGCCTACGTGCGGTCATGCTGTTTGGCGTGGTCTCATCCCAGTGCAAGGACGCAGAAGCGAGTGAAGCCCACAACGCGGGGTCTCACCTTCACCGTGCCATCACCGAGATCAAAGCGGCCCATGGCGATGGCATCGTGGTCATGACGGACGTCTGCATGTGCACGGCCACCGACCACGGCCATTGCGGTTTGGTTCACGACGGCGAGGTGGTGAACGACGCCTCGGTCGACGTCCTCTGTAAAATCGCCGTTTCCCACGCACGGGCCGGGGCTGACTATGTCTGTGCCTCCGACATGATGGACGGACGAGTTTCGGCCATCCGGTCTTCGCTCGAAGCCGATGGAGCCACCAGCACAGGTCTCCTCTCCTATTCCGTGAAGTATGCGTCTTCGTTCTATGGACCGTTCCGTCAAGCCGCCCAATCAAGCCCGGAGTTCGGCGACCGTGCTACGCACCAGATGGACACTCGGTCGGGCTATGAAGAGGCTATGTTGGAGGCCAACTTGGACGAATCCGAGGGCGCCGACATCATCATGGTCAAGCCCGGCCTTCCTTACCTTGACGTGGTGCGCAAAATAGCGGACACGGTGGTTCGTCCGGTCGCCGTCTACAACGTCAGCGGTGAATACGCCATGGTCATGAACACCCGAACCGATGATGAAAGTCACCGTGCCATGGTCCTTGAGGTACTGACAGCGTTCAAAAGAGCGGGCGCCAGTGTGATTGTTACCTACCACGCCAGAGAGGCGGCGAGAAAGAATTGGATTGCGTGAGGGAACACCATGGACCGTACAAAATCCGATGAATTGCATCACGAGGCGTTGTCACACCTCGTCGGTGGCGTGAACTCACCGGTCCGGGCGTTCAAATCCGTCCACGGAAACCCGATTTATTTCGAAAAAGCGTCCGGAGCCCACGTAACCGACGTCGATGGAAACGTCCTGGTGGATTTTGTTCAGTCGTGGGGTCCTTTGATTCACGGGCATTCCCACCCCGACATCATTGAGGCCGTCCATGAAAAGATGCTCAATGGCACCTCGTTTGGGGCGCCCCACCTCGGTGAAATTGAACTCGCCAAGCGCGTGAAAAACCGCTTCTCTCACATGGACAAAGTCCGATTCGTCTCCTCTGGAACCGAGGCGGTGATGAGTGCCGTTCGCCTGGCTCGAGGCTACACGGGACGAGACATTCTGGTGAAGTTCGAGGGATGCTATCACGGGCACGTCGATTCCTTGATGGTCTCCTCAGGCAGTGGTTTGGCCACGTTTGGGATTGCCAGCAGTCCCGGTATTCCGCACGACACCGTCGCAACCACCCTCATCTGTCCGCTCGACGATTTGGAAGCGGTTGAATACCTCTTCAACGAACATGGAAGCGAGATTGCCGCCGTGGTCATTGAGCCGCTGCCGGCCAACAACGGCCTCTTGGTTCAACGACCCGAATTCCTTCACGGTCTGCGTGCGTTGTGCGACCAGCACGGTGCGCTGTTGATATTTGACGAAGTCATCAGCGGGTTCAGGTTCCAGGGAGGCAGTTACGGCGACCTTTGCGGTGTGACGCCCGATTTGACCGCCCTCGGCAAGGTGATTGGTGGCGGTCTGCCGGTTGGTGCGTATGGCGCCCGCAGCGAGATCATGGAACAGCTTTCACCGCTCGGGCCGGTCTACCAAGCAGGAACGCTGTCCGGTAACCCTCTCGCCATGGCCGCTGGAGCGAAGACCCTTGACATGCTCTCTGAGGGGGCTTACCAGCACATGGAACACCTTGGGGCTCTGCTCGAAAAGCAACTCGGCGTTGTCCTCGAGAAGCACGGCTACCCGATGCGAATGGTGCGCCGGGAAAGTTTGTTCTGGCTCTCACCCGGTGATGGAAACCCGGCCATTCGTGCCGACCAAATTCCGAACGACGCTGCTGCCCTTTACGCCGATGTCCATCAAGCGCTGTTGGAGCGCGGTTACATGCTGGCCCCTTCGGCGTATGAAATCGGGTTCATCTCAACGTCCCACGACGAAAGCCACATCCTCGGCTTGGTCGAAGCGATGGACGATGCGCTCTCGAATTTGGAGTGGTGAACATGAACGGACAACAGCGGATTGTGGCTGCACTCAACCGCAAACCCGTTGACCGAACGCCCGTCTGGTTCATGCGGCAAGCAGGGCGACATCTCCCAGAATACCGCAAGCTAGCGGCTGAACATTCCTTTTGGGAACGCTGTCAGGACCTCGACCTCTGCACGACCATCACGATGCAACCTCTCCAGCGCTATGGGGCCCTTGACGCCGCCATCGTGTTCAGCGATATCCTCACGCCGTTGCCCGCTTTTGGCTACGAAGTCGAATACGGCGGCGGCATTCGCATCGACCCGTTCAAATTCGACGAAGTGGATGACTGGACGACGTTCTCAGCACGAAAACACGCTCCGTGGGCCGCCGACGCCCTGAGGGCCATTGGCGAAGACAACACCGACATCGCACGTCTCGGCTTCGCTGGTTGCCCGTGGACCACGTCGCTGTACCTCCTCGCCGGAGGGACAGGGGACAAAGAATTCCACAACACTCGGGCCAAGGTCTTCTCCGACCCTGAAGCATCGCAGCGTGTTCTCTTCCGAATGGCCGACGCCGTTGGTGATTTGCTCGCCGACCAGGTGAACCACGGCGGAGCTGACGCCGTGCAACTGTTCGATACGTGGGCCGGTTTGCTCTCCGTCGATGACTATCGAGCGATTGCGCTCCCAGCAACTCAACGGGCCATCGAAGTGTTCCGTGAAAAGGCGGAACGCCGTGTGCCGCTGATCCACTACGCCAAGGGCAGCGGTCATCTTCACGGAATTGTTCGTTCACTGGACATCGATGCCGTTTCGCTTGATTGGCGCGACGATCTTCGAGCCAACCGAGAAGCTCACGGTGATCGACTCGCCTTCCAAGGCAACCTTGACCCTTCCCGAATGCACGGTTCACCCGAGGCCGCTACCCTTGCTGCGCAGCGCGTGCTGGATGAAGCAGGACAAGCCCCCGGTCACGTGTTTAACCTCGGGCATGGCTTTGCACCAGGCGCCCAAATTGACTGCGTTGAGGCCGTGCTGCGATTGATCACGGGTGACTCGGCATGAGGCAAACCATGGTGGACATGGTCCATCGCCTCCAAGATACCATTTGTGCGGTGGTTCAAGCCGTTGACGGCGTCGCTTACCGAGAAGACGAATGGACTCGGGAGGAAGGCGGCGGAGGCCGGAGCCGTGTCTTTTCGGGCGGGGCTCTCTTTGAGAAGGCAGGCGTGAACGTGAGCGTCGTCCAAGGCACCCTTAGCCCGGAAGCCGCAGCGAAGATGGGGGGAGGTCACGACCTCGAAGGCGATGATTTGGAATTTTTTGCCACCGGCCTGAGTCTTGTCTTTCACCCCCACAACCCCATGGCACCAACGGTCCATGCCAACTACCGCTACTTTGAGCGGGGCGAGGGAAATGTAGAGGG
>CAXHCG010000034.1:0-13818 GCA_964014905.1 uncultured Candidatus Poseidoniales archaeon
ACACTCGAACCTTCGTCGGCAGCGTCAGATGTGTATAAGAGACAGGTAGGGAATGCCGCCTCGCAGAATTTCGTCCAATCCGTGAATGCCCGTCACGCAACGGTCTCGGGTGTATACGCTTGTAGGTTGCATGGGACCATGCAGAAGGAAAAGCCCCGGGTTGATGAAGTGTTTGGACAGAACCGGGTGCTATCCCAGCAAATCAAGAACCGGTTTCGCCCGGAGATGGCGCGTCTTCAAGGCTCCATGCTGACGGGCTAAATCGGTCCGAACCATCCCACGTAAGCGATTGACCCGTGACCATGAACAACTGTGTATCGCCCCCCCATTCCACTCGGACGACATCCGCCGGCGTGATTTCATCGAGTTGCGTGTAGCGAAGGCTCAGCGTGCCACGTCCGTCGGAGAGGCCGTTCAGTTGACCAACACCGAGGAAGCCAAGGGCGCCCAAATCAATGATGTGCGAGGCGTTGCCAATGTCCTGCGACGAGGGATCTCCAGTCATGAGCGAGAGCGACTGACCCGACACAACACCGGATTGAAGCAGAAGGTTGCTGGCCGTCGAGCCAGAGGTGTGGTTGAGGGACCACCCTTTGAGGGCAATGGCAAAGTCGTTTGGATTGCTGAGTTCAATCCATTCTGGACCCGCCGACGACGGCCTAACCATCACTTCAGTGATGTGGAGTATGTTGTTTTTGCGACCTCCATCGTGGACCTCCAGCACCACCCGAATCAATTCTCCATCTTGTTGAAACGACCGGTAGGCTGTTGAACTGGACGGAGCGGTTCCTCGCTCGGTTCCGCCGTTGAACAACGTGGCACCTGTTCGATTGCTGTCCTCGCTGGATACGACGTGTATGCTGAGGTGAAGGCTCATGTCGTCATCGAGACCGAGCCCAGCTGCCATACCGTCTTCCGTGACGTTGTGAAGCGCATGAATCCGATTCATGTCCAAACGGTTGTTGAGCATCAACCCTGTTTGAACGCGTCCATCGTGCAAGTCCTCTGCGGAGGAAAGGTGCCACTCTGCCGTTGCATTCGCATAATCCAAGCCCGCAGCCATTGGGACAAACCATCCCTCGCCGGAGGTTAAGCGGTCCAATCCGAGGGAGGCGGCGCGATCGAGTCGATCGACAGCAGGGTCGTTGGAACCCATTTGAAGTTGGGCCAACGAGAGAAATGCGGTGAGAATCATGAGAAAGAGCGTGAAGGCCGAGAGGAATTCAATCACGGCGGTTAAGCCGCCCTCATCCCGTTCGGTGTGAAGGGATGCCCTGCGCATGACGTGACCACCCATCCACAATTCATGAGGTTGCCGCTTTTTCTGGACCAACCACCGCCACATGTACCGAGTTTGGCGGTTTGCATGAAGGACCAATATCAATCAAAATACGACTTTCGAAGCGATGAGTCTTTGAATTACGGACGTGAGGAGTTCATGATGACCGAGCGCAAGCCAAAGAGGAGTTCCGGAAAACGAGCCAGTCTTGGGTTTGTGATGATGCTCATGCTTTCATCGCTTGGGGCGCTCGCCACCGTTCCATCGGCAAGCGCCGCCTTACCGGGTTCAATCGGCATCACCGGCAGCACCTCACCATCGGCGGATGCATGGTATTCATCCTTTGATGCAATCGGATTTGAGGCGGACATAACCAACTACTACGCATCTTCGTCTGGAGCAGGCCGGACGTTGACCTGGTATGCGTGCGAAGGCGACGTAACAACGGCTCAATGCAAATCAGTGTTTGACGACACGGGGCAATTCAATGTTGGAAACATTGCTGGACAATCCACTGAGAGCGTTCAGTCCGCCGAATTTTGGAGCCCAGGTTCAAGCGCAGAAGGCATCTTCACCATCCTTTACGCGTTCAGTCAAAACGACCAAGTGGCCGCTGATGACGAGTTCCGGTTCCGCATCAACTTGACCAGTGATTTTGTTGACGTGGTCGCCGATACCGCCCACAACCCTCTCGAACACCTCCCCAATTTGGCCGTCTATGACGCAGAGCAGGTCCTCAACACCGGCACCGACTATGTGCTCAAGGCCAAAGGTGAATCGACGTTGTGCGGCGTTTGTGCCTTTTCCGGAGAGTTCGGTTGGCAACTTTGGGACATGGGGGAAACGATGCTCCTCAAAGAAGCCTACAAGACCGTCTCAACCCTTCCCGCTTGGGGAGGAACGGACCCCTACAACATCAACTTGCCAGCGTTCAATTACGGCCAAGAGGGCCAGTATACCCTAAAATTCGGACTGTTCAGCAGCACCGGCAACCCACACGCCGACCTTAACCCAGGCAACAACCTTGCCACCTTCGAACTCGTTCTCAACGACAGCATTGACCTCAAAGTGTTGGACGTCTATCCAAGCCACAACTCCCAATCTTCGCTCTTCTACTACGGTACCGATCGCGTCGTGTCAACCTTTGCCAACCTCGGAAACATGTCGGTTGAGAACATCTCGATCTCATACCAGGTCTACAATTCCCAATACGAATTGGAAGTTGACAACACGTGCCTCATCCCAGTCATGCATCCGAGCGACACTGCATCCTGCACGTTTAACATGACCACGACAGGCGACAATCGACTCATTCGGGTTCAAATGCCAACCATTTATCAGAACGGTGAAGATGTTCGCATGGGAGACAACCTCTACCAGCTGGCGGCCGATGTGCAGGTCGGCCCGATCAACCCCTACATCCAAACCAACTCCGAAAACAACGTTTACCTCACCAGCGAACACGTTGAACTCGTTGGCCGCTTCAGTTCAATAGCGTCCCAGCCGCTGACCTTTACGTGGAGAGAAGGGTTCTATGTGTGGGGCACCGGCCAAGTGCTCAATCGAACCGGCGAAGATTTCGGACTTGGCCATCACAACCTGACCCTCCAAGTTGACGACCCGTGGGGTGAAACCGAATACACCTACGTTGAATTTGATATTCTCAACTCGGTTTCCATCCAGGCCGAGCCGTACATGACTGGATTTGCCATCACCGAACAGGAAGCGACCGCATCACACACCATGCTGCTGCCTCATCTTGGGAAAAACTACGGCATAGGTGGAGGAGATTCCCCGTTGATGATGATCGAAGTGGACATCAACACAGAATCCTCAGAGGACCTCGGTCTCCGGAGTTTAGATCTCACGTTGAACCTGTCTGAAATCCTCCCAGAAAACATTGACCTTTCAACCGTCGAACTTCGATACCTCCCTTCGCTGGACAGCGTTTCGTGGGAATTCCTTGACGGTGTTGATTCCTACTCATTCAGCCCAGACTTCACGGAGGTTGACGTGTCCATGACCAAAACCGGTGTTCTTCTGCTCGTTGGCGTCTTGCCAGAGGCCGATGTTTCAGCGGAAGAGGTGGAATGGTCTCAGTTAACGGGTGGCCAAATTGAACTGAATTGGACGCCGACCGGCGACATGACAAACCCCTACATTGGCGGTTGGAACATTTACAAGATCGCCGGCATCACAGGAACCACGGTGTTCCCTGAAACCACCACAGGCATCAATGAAAACATCTGGGAAGAACTCACGCTTGATTCGTTAACCACAACCCTTCCACTCACTGAAACCGGATGGGTTGACCCGCTACCGCTTGAAACCGGTATTTGTGCGTCCTACGCCATCATACCGATTGACCGCGAAGGAAACGCAAACCTGCAGCAAGCCAACATTACCCGTGTGGACGGGGGTGCTGGCCAATTGTGCGGTGATGCCATTCCTCCATCGACCACGCTCGGCTCCCTTTCCCATTCCTGGAAATTCACCAACGACACAGCGTGCTTTGACCAACAACAAGACTGGTCCGTGTGTTACGAAGCCACCTTGACATGGACATGGCCGAACCATGAGGCGCAAGGCAACGTGACGTGGAACGTCTATCGGGTCGAGACGCGCCCAAGCGACATCAACCTCCGATACATCGAGCCATTCCTCAGCGGAATGGAAGGTGTGCCCGGGGAACAAGCCACGCTCACCCAATCTGGCCTTGACCGGGATGGAATCCAACCTCACCGCACCTACTACTACATCTTCGCACCCATTGACAGTGTAGGCAATGAACTGGAGGCTGCGAACTACCCCTCCGACAACATTGAGCGTGTCAACATAAACGACGACTGGTGGACGTACAACCAACACCTGATTCCCCCGGAGCCCGAACCTCCTGAACCGCCGCTCGGCGTTCCTTGGTTGCAGAAACTTAACGACGCCATGGGCGCAGAGGAATTCCGAATCGCAGGAGCAGCCCTGCTCGCCACCGTTTTACTGAACTTTATTCTCATACCGTTGATGTTGAAGAAACGCAAGCGACTGAAGCGCGTGCTTGAAGCCCGTAGGCGCAACAAAGCCGCCTCAATAACAGAATTTGACGACTTCTTTGAGTGAAGTGGCGCGGCAGGGGAGATTCGAACTCCCGAGGTGAGACACCACTGGATTAGCAATCCAGCGCAATGGCCAGGCTATGCGACTGCCGCTCGCACGCCGTCCACCAACGAACCTCACATCAAGATGACGGTGTTTGGAATTCTTCACAAGAACGCTGGGAACGGCTCACAGCGGGCCCAAAAATCCGAGCATGGTTGGTGGAATGAACGAGATGACCACCAAGGAAAGAAACATCCATCCGAGGTAAAAGAGGCTCCTGAAAAACGACTTGGCAGCCTTTGGCATTCTGCCGTTCTCATCAAAGGGTTCGTGTGGGTCAATTGACCAGACGGACTGCGCATACCAGAGGGTTAGGCCACCCGATACGAAAGCCCACAGCAGAGGGACGCCCGATTCTGGCCAAAAGCAAGGCACAGACCCCAAAAGGAACAAAAAGACGCAATAGATTTTGGATTGCAGGACCGTGTGCTCTGCTCCTTTGACTTCGTTCATCATGGGGATGTTGACTTTTCCGTACTCACCAGAGCGGTAGAGGGCAAGGGCCCAAAAATGGGGTGGAGTCCAGAGGAAAATAAGGAAAAAGAGCATCCAGGGCACGGGTGAACCAAGATCGAACATGTTGGCGTTGGCGATGGAATCGCCCGCTGCTGCAGCCCATCCAATCAGCGGCGGGGTTGAACCTGCTATACCCCCAATGACGATGTTCTGAGGTGTGCGACGCTTGAGCCAAATGGAATAGACCAACACGTAAAAAAAGACTGAAAAGGCGGACCAGAAAGCGGCTTTGATGCTGACGAGCAAGAACAAACTTGAGCCGATGGCGGCAATGATGGATCCGAACACCAAAGCAAACCGGGGGGTGGCATGTCCGAGAGGTATCGGCCGATTCATCGTGCGACGCATGTGAGGGTCAATGTCTGCATCGTACCACATGTTGATGGCGTTCGAACCCCCCGCTGAAAGGGTACCTCCAACCACGGTGATGAGAATGACATAACCTGTTTGTCCCCATGTTCGATCAACGTCCATGACGCCGTAGCGAGCCAAGGTGTCATGAACGAGAATGGCACATATGGCCGTGATTTGAAGAAGCACGATGACTCGCAACTTCATGAGCTGCGTCATCACCTTCAGCATGCCCGGATGCGGGGGGGATTGAGCGCCGCTAAACCCACTCATTCCTGTTCACCCAGATGAGGGGGGCTCCTGTTCTGGCTTTTAGCAAATCGGACGGCGAACATCAAGAAAACTGAGGAAAGGAAGGCGGCGACCCCACCCACCAGA
The DNA here is from genome assembly GCA_964014905.1 of uncultured Candidatus Poseidoniales archaeon. Taxonomy (GTDB): domain Archaea; phylum Thermoplasmatota; class Poseidoniia; order Poseidoniales; family Poseidoniaceae; genus Poseidonia. The sequence goes on from CAXHCG010000034.1 coordinate 5,678, forward strand.
TGGAGCAATGAGAGCCATTCTGGGAAATCTCCAACCTTTGCAAAGACAATGTAGGAGCCGCCAATCATCACGTTGAGCAACCACAGGCCGGTCGTTATTTCTGCAAAGCGAACCAACTCTGCACTCCCTGCTTTTTGCTCGGACGCCATTCGAAGGTTGCTCACGCCCAAGACCAAGACCAAGCCGACAATCAAGGCCCCGGACCGGTGAATCATTTGAATGAAGATACCGGGGCCGTCCAGGGATGGCAAGAAGGAGCCTTGACACTTGGGCCAACCGTTGGGGAAGCCCACCGAGCAGCTCTGATTGTACTGGCCTCCAGCTGAAGAGGACACCCAAGCGCCAAGAACAAGCAAGAGACCCACGGCTGCCGTCATTGAGTGAACCCGTTTTGACTGGGCGTTGAGGAAGTCCATGGGCGCCTGGAGAAACCGCCAATTTGCGCCCTCAGCAATGCGCATGGCCATGAATTGCCAAAACAAACCCCCGGTGAAAACACAGGCGAGTGAAAGGTGAGCTGCAACGGTCCAATCCGCATTGTCAAAATGGACGGTGATGGCTCCCAGAACGGCTTGAAGCAACAAAAGCACAGCAGAGATTTGACTGGCTCGTTCAACCGTGGAACCGTACGTACTGCGAAGCCTTCTCATGGCGAAAACATTGAGCAAAATGGGAACGGCGATAACGCCAACAAGCATACGGTGGAACCACTCCACAAAAATCTGGAACACCGTGTAGCGATGATCTTCCCCTCTGGAATCTTCCTGGTCGGGATTGGCATCCCAATACGCTGCTTGTTCTTCCTCAGAGATATCAAAGTGCCACGTTCCGAAGCAGGTCGGCCATTCAGGGCACGATTCTCCTGCATCGTTGATTCGGATGGAACCCCCCACGACGACGATGAGCAGTGCAAACACTGCCAGCATGAGCGGAAGGGTGGATGGACGCCGCCACCACGAGGGTTCCATGAGCGGGCGTGTGAGCAGACCCCTTTTCAACAAATGCCTCCTCCCAAGGTCATGGGTTCTCAACCGTGGCCACTTCTCATCGCCGCAGTGATGCTGTTGAGTCTCGTTCCAGCCTCAGCAAACCAAGCAGACACCAACACGGCCCCACAGGAAGGGGTGATGATGGATGTGGCCTTCATGCCAAAAGGCTGCTTGGAAAACGCCACCTGTGAGGCCCACCGGCCGAACCACCTGATTGAATACTTCAGCGCCGATTGGTGCGAACCCTGCGTTCAAGTGGGTGAAACACTGAACGGTCTGGCAAGCAACCAGACCGTTGTTCTCCAACACCACCCTTCCCCCCAAGACCTCACGTTTTTGTCCGATTCAAAGCAACGCAACGATGCAGATTATCGGTTGCTCTTTTTCCCATCGATCGTTCTTGATGGAACGCACCTGTTCACGGGAACTCGACAAGCCATGGACCTTGTGTCCACGGTGGAAAACAAATCCAGCGACTGGCAAGGTCTTGACAACGTGTCGTTGACCAACAGCACACTGCGGTGGGACGCATCAATCAACGGAACGGTGGTGGTATGGGCCCTTGCACCGACGCCACACGAGGTGTCGGGTAAGGTCCACCCATCGGTGGCCTACGAGCGGTTCGCGACCAAAGCATCCGATGGAGAACTGGTGGTCAACACGAGCATCCTTGCCGCAAACACCTCGCTGGTGATTCTTCTCGAGCAGGACGGTGTGCGTAACTTGACCGTCGCCTCATTGGCCCCAACCGGAGCGATGGACCTCATCGACAACTCAGAGGGAAGCACCACGAGCCCCTCGGCCAAATCAGAAACCTACCTTCCCGCTCTGGTGAGTGTGTTTTTGATGTTGATGCTCCTACCGGCCATCGTCACCCACCTGCGACTCACAAGGGATGGAAAAACGGAAACGAGCATGAAAAACGGGTCGGAAGAATGAGGTAGGTTCAAAAAGAGTTGCCATGTCGGCAACATGCGGTACCTTCGCAGTTGATTCCTCATGGTTAAGCCAGCACGCCAACACACTCGCTTTGAACGCGCTCGAATCATTGGTGCCCGTGCCCTCCAAATCGGAATGGGCGCGCCACTGTACGCAACTGAAGAAGTCTTGCGCGACCAGTTCAAAGAAGAACTCGTTTCCCTTTACGGACTGGAAGAAGCCAACATTCGCTTTGTCCTCGACCCGCTCAAGATTGCCCTCTACGAGTACGAGAACCATCTCATCCCCATCGACATCGACCCTCACGAATCGTGAGGAGAGGCGTTGGACGTAAAGCCGTAGAAATCGGCTTCTGAGACGTCCGGTAGTGCATCGCGCCTCACAAGAAGCGTACGAACCGCCCACAGATCAACAAAAATGCGATACTTGGTGGTTGCATCCAAGTAGTCAACTCCGCTTGAGCCACCCGTGCCCATCCTTCGTCCAATCATCCGTTCCACCATTCGAGCGTGGTGGGTCCTGAAGAGCAACATGGATTGTTCCAATTCAACAAAACTGTCGATGAGGCGCCGGGGCCAGGACAACAACGGTAAGTCCCGATATGATTCTATAAACAGCAGCCCTGCTCGATGGCGAATGGCATCTCCATCGGCAATGAGAAACTGTTCTGCGGCAGTAACGCCCGCTTCAATACGAGGTCGCAACGTCGCTTCCTCGCCGTGCCCAATGGCGATCATGTGAGCGATCACGTGCTCACCATGCTGCACCATGGCTTCGAGGTGTTGATCGACATACGTACGAACAACGTCATGATCACCGTCGCTCCCGGGGGAGGAACCGTGGATGGGCGTACGAGACAGCCACGTGGTGAGCACGTCGTTGAGCGATGGCTCCCCGGTCGTGTGTTCAAAATCCTGAAGCGCTTGAGCGGAAACCTTCCCCTCCTTAGCGAGCCGCTTCATGTGCTGAAGCGGGTCCATGCCTCCAACGCGTCCTTTGGTCTCAAGCCCCATGAGAACCTCAAGTTCTCTCATCTGCCATGATTCAAAACCGGAAGAAGTCCCGAGTCGGTCCCGAAACGCCAAGAAATCTTGAGGGGAGAGGGTCTCCATGACTTTCCACTGGTCGGCAAGCAATCGGAAGACCTCACTGACCCGCTCCAAATGATGAACCACTCGAGGAATGGTGGATTCCTCAATGCGCTCATTGTTCATGAGAGCCCGTGCTTCTTTCAATTCACGAAGAATCAACTTGAACCACAATTCGAAGGTTTGGTGGACGATGATGAAGTGCAACTCGTCGTTTGATGGAAGCGGGGCATATCCCTCCGGACCGTCTTGAAGGGTGAGGAGTTCCTCGAGACGGAGGTAGCCGCCGTAGGTCATGCGCGCAGAGGATGAAGGCTCGGCCATGAACCCCACTGGGCGAAGCAACCCCATGAAACCTTCACTCAAAACCAACCCAATCCTCGCACACGCTCAGCCAAACGCAGCAAGGGGTTTTCTTCAACGAACCCCTTTTCACAAGATTCCCTGACATAATACTCATAGAGCGATTACGAAACCCCTCCATATGGGCGTACCACAAACCTCGGTGCAGGAATGGCTCAAAGGCTACGACAAAGAAGCCATCACGGTAGGGGTCGTAGCTTCCCACTCATCACTCCAAATTCTCCACGGAGCACGGCAAGAAGGCTTCCGAACCCTCGGCATCGCCGTTGGGGAAAATCGGCGACGATTTTACAAAGCCTTCCCGGGGGCGGATCCGGACGAGTGGCTGATGCTCGATGACTATCGAGAAATGCTGGATTACGCCGAGTGGTTCCGAGAGAAGAACGTGATCATTGTCCCCCATGGCTCGTTGGTTGAATACCTGGGTGCAAACAATTTCCGAAACCTCGAAGTCCCCACGTTCGGAAATCGGAACATCCTCCACTGGGAGAGCAGCCGTGCTTTGCAGCGACAATGGCTAGAAGACGGTGGCTGCACGATGCCCAAAGTGGTCGAGGACCCGCACAACATCGACGGACCTGTGATCGTGAAGTATGCCGGAGCCAAAGGTGGACGAGGATACTTTGTCGCTCGAGATTACCGCGATTTTCGCAGAAACGTGGACATTGAAGAGGAATTCACCATCCAAGAGTATGTACTCGGGTGCCGATATTACCTCCATTTCTTCTTTGACCCAACCGCAGAAGACGGATTCCAAGTCCAAGGACGAGGTGAGCACGCTGGAAAGAACCTGGGGCGCCTCGAACTCCTGTCGATGGACCGACGCGATGAAAGCAACGTTGACGAATTTTACAAACTTGGTTCCCTTCGTGACTTGCGTGAAATGTCGCTCGAACCGTCCTTTGTTGTCACCGGAAATCAACCCGTGGTCATTCGTGAGTCCCTTCTCCCTCGAGCCTTTGAGATGGCAGAGGGAACAGTGGCAGCCTCCTACACGTTGGAAGAGGGTTCCCGTGGCATGCTCGGCCCATTTTGTCTGGAGACCATCGTGACCGACCAACTCGAATTCAAGGTCTTCGAGATAAGCGCCCGTATCGTGGCAGGTTCAAACCCGTTCATTGGAGGCTCGCCCTACTCAGACATCAATGAGCCATTCATGTCGACTGGACGACGCATCGCCCGATCGATCCGCAAGGCGCTAAGCGACGACCGCTTGGACGAGATTATCTCGTGAGCTCACTCTTCTTCGCTCAAGGCGTCGAGGTCCGGCGCACTTGGAAGAGGCACATTGGTTTCCATTTCTTCAGGAACCTCTACGTCGTCGATTTTTTCTTCCTCGGGTGCAACCACTTCATCGATGTTCTCCTCAACGGAGGCATCGGGGTTGAGCCCTCGTGCAGCCGCTTCAATCTCGGCTTCGAGTTCTAACTTGCGTGCATCACGCTCTTCTGGCGACGGAAGATTGAATTCAGCCACCAGCATGATGGGATCCCCGGAAGACAACTCGCCGTTGTACTCCAGTGGCTCGCCACCGGGAGTGACGATAACCTGGAACTTGGTTGGGTCTTTGCTCTTGCGCTTTTGATGCTTTTTGTAGTGGTGAACATAGACTTGGTACGCTCCAGCTGGGGCCTTTCCTTCTTCCCAGAACACGTTTTCAACCGGTTTCCGAGTTTCGGCCCGTACGTTGGCATCAACGTCCAATTCGCCGCCGCAGGCAGATTTCTTGTTACCACCGTGAATGCGCTCGCCAGAAGGACAAACAACGTGCAAATCCAAATCGTTGTAGTTGTTCCACATCAAGGAGATCTGAACATCCGACGATTGTGCCCCCTCTCGCTCCAATCTGGCTTGAAGTTCAGACATGGCCCGTTGAGCGGCCTCTTTTGCTTCAAGCACTTCTTCTTCACGGGCGGTTTCAATCTCTGCGAGGCGTTCGGTTTCGGCTGCCTCGATTTCGGCTTGGCGTGTTTCTTCCACTTCGGCAATCGCTGCTTGAGATTCAGGCACGTCCATGCCTGCAGCCCGCAACTCTTGTTCCAATTGCTCGCGCCGTGCGGCTCGTTCTTCAGGAGAAGGGAGGTTGAATTCTGCCACCAGCATGATGGGGTCGCCAGCCGACAATTCGCCGTTGTATTCACGGGGGTCTCCGCCCTGATTGATGATGACTTGGAATTTTGTTGGGTCTTTGCTTCGTCGCTTCTTGTGCTTCTTGTAGTAGTGAACGTAGACTTGATAGCGCCCTGCTGGTGCTTGGCCGTCTTCCCAAAAGACGTTCTCAACGGGCTTCCTTGTTTCGGCTCGAACGTTGGCGTCAACGTCCAATTCACCGCCGCAACCTGATTTTTTATTGCCGCCGTGGATGCGCTCGCCCGAAGGGCAGAGCACGTGCAAATCCAAGTCGTTGTAGTTGTTCCACATCAATGAGATTTGCACATCGGAGGACTGTGCACCTTCACGGTCAAGGCGAGCACGCAGTTCCGACATGGCTCGTTGAGCGGCGTCTCGTGAGTCAAGCATTTCTTGTTGACGGGCCGATTCAATCTCTGCGAGCCGCTGGTCTTCGGCATCAGCGAGTTCAGACTGGCGTTGCGCCTCCAGCTCTGCGGCGAGCCGGGCTTCTTCTGCATCCCGTTCAGTGGCACGGCGAGAGGCTTCTTCCTCTTGTCGAAGGCGGGCCTCTTCAAGTTCGGATTGGCGTCGAGCCTCATCCAATTCTCGTTGTCGACGGGCTTCTTCCTCCGCTCCGGCTTGTTCTTGACGGCGCTGATTGAAACGCTCTTGTGCGATTTGACGATCGCCCTGATTCTGTTGGCGAAGGAGGTCTTGAATGGTGGCTAATTTGCGGTCCAAGTTTTTCTTTGCCTTTCCAAAACCCATCCCGGAATGTTGCTGGAGCAGTCCTTCCGCCTTCATCCCGCTTTGGAGGTTGACTTGGGCCTCCCGTCGCATGACGATGAACATGAGGCCGAGGGTGAACGCTCCCCCGAGGGCAACCGAGAGAACATAATCTTCCAAAGCCATGGTTCCCCCATCACGAACTACCACTTGAAACATGCGTTGAACCCATCACTGCCCGTTCATCAAAGCCAAAGAGCCTAACAAGGTGATTCCCAAGCGGACATCATGCGCGAGGTAGCCCTAACCTGGAGCAGAGAGTCCATCACCAAAACCGACCTCGCTGCCCTCGATGAGGTCGTTGAACAACTGACCTTTGTCGCCAACCTCCTCATCACCCCCGACGGCGTGAGGCAAATCATCCTGCCAACCTACCACAAAGGAAAGTCGGTCGAGGATCTTGAGAGCATCCCCTACATCACGGTAGAACAGCGCCTCAACGAACGAGAGAGCGAGGCCCTTGTTATCTGGAACACGCATTCCTTGGTTTGCCTGGCCTCAACAACCGAGAACATTCACGTGATGCCACCGAGCGAATTTGACAATGGCACGTTGACCATTACGCTCAGGGGCATACCACAGGCCGTTGCATCGTTTGTGAAACTGAGCAAGGTCTTTCTCCCTCCGGCCGACATTCGCGTTTGCGATGTCAGAGCACATGAAAACGGTCTTGAGCAGGCGCTTACTCCACGCCAGTACGAGTGCTATGGACTGGCCCTTAAGCACGGCTACTACGACGAGCCAAAGGCGATCACCATGCAGGCTCTTGCCGACATTCTCGGCATTGCTCGGTCAACGTTCCAAGAGCACCTCCAATCAGCCGAGCAAGCGGTCCTTGTTTGGGCTGGAGAGCAACTTTGAGGCGTGGTTGAGGCAAACCAAACCTTTGATGAGGACGGCCACCTAGCATGCCCATGGGCAAAAGCGAGCGGCTGAACCGGCTTCTTCCAAACCAGCGCGGTGTTTGGATTCCCATCGACCACGGAGCGTCGGACTACCCCACTCCGGGACTGGAAGACCTTGAAAGCCTCATGCAGTCCCTCATCAATGCAGGCGTGAACGCCATCGTTGCGCAAAAGGGCTTGGTCAGCAAGTACGCCCACCTTTGCGAAGGCACTGCGACAAACATGGTGGTGCATTACTCAGTCTCCACCCGGCACGCAGGGCCCGACATCAACAACAAGGTCCTCGTCGGACACGCAGATGAAACCACAAAGCGAGGGGGGATTGGCGTCTCAAGCCAAATCAACATGGGCAGTGAAAACGAAGCTGCGATGATTTCACGAATGGGTGAACTCAATCGACAAGCGCTGCACAACGACCTTCCCTCGTTTGGGATGGTCTACGCCAGAGGACCTTACCTCAATCACCAACCTGGAGACTTCACGCATTCCCAAGCCCATGCGGTTCGCCTTGCATTCGAATTGGGATGCGATGCTGCAAAGTGCGTTTGGACCGGCGACAAGGCATCGTTTTCAGAGGTTGCGAAGAGTGCACCAATCCCCTTGTTGCTCGCTGGAGGACCCGCCAGCAACGACACCGCTGATGTGCTGAACATGGTTGAGAAAGCCCTCAAGGCCGGAGCCAGCGGTGTGTGCATGGGGCGCCAAGTGTTCGCTCATCAACGCCCTGAAGCCATGGCAAAAGCGCTCGTCATGATGGTTCACGAAGGCGCATCAGCCGCTTCGGCCATGAACGCTGTCGGATTGTGAGGTCGTCAAATGGAACTTTGGCTTCGCACCGTTGACGATTTGGAGACCACCAATCACGAAGGAATTGACCGTTTCTTCTCATCCAAACCCCACGATTCACACCTCCACGTGAGCGACACATTCCTCCACCTCGGGGCCGACATCATTGGAGC
>CAXHCG010000035.1:0-13688 GCA_964014905.1 uncultured Candidatus Poseidoniales archaeon
CACACCTCCACGTGAGCGACACATTCCTCCACCTCGGGGCCGACATCATTGGAGCGTACGTCTACATCAGCGATGGAGCAACTCAGCAAACAGGCATCGCGCATTTGGGTACGGTGGATTGGATCCTCGTGGAATGCGAGACATGGTCCATGATACCCCTTGAGAATTTAATCGCTCACCGAGAGGGAACACACACAAAGATTGCCGCGATGATCTCCACGCCGCTCGAAGCTCAAGGTGCCGGTTTTGCTCTCGAAGAAGGCGTTGACGCACTCGTCATCACGCCTGAAGCCACCATGCTTGAGGCAGCCTTGAGCGTGAAAGCTCAGCGGCTGGAGCGAGCTGAGCCCGACCATGCCGTGAAGGAACAATCCATGGAATCAATCGAACTTACACCGTTCCGGGTAGAATCCATTGAGGAAGCCGGCCTTGGCGACCGCTATTGCCTTGATTTCTTATCCGCTTTCTCTCGTGGGGAGGGGCTCTTGGTTGGCTCGAGCGCACAATCCCTGTTTCTCGTCCACAGCGAAACCATCCCCTCGACCTTTGTTCCGACGCGCTCTTTTCGCGTGAACGCTGGCTCGCCCCACTCCTACATCATGATGGCCGATGGCTCCACCATGTACCTCGCTGAACTCTCTGCAGGCGATGCTGCTTTGGCCGTTGGTGCATCAGGACTCACACGGGAGGTTATTCTGGGCCGAGTCAAAATTGAGAAACGACCAATGATGAAGATTTCCTGCAAAAAACGCACAGAATCGCATCAAAACGCTAATACATCTCATATCTTTATGCAACAAGCGGAAACAGTTCGCCTCGTCAGCGACACATCGACGGCCGTGTCAGTCACCGACCTTGCATGCAACCAATGTGTGCTGGGCTGGGAAGGTCATTCGGCCCGGCACGTGGGTGTGGCGGTTGGAGGAGACATTGAGGAGCGTTGAGCAGATGGCCGTGTTAGGGAAAGGGAATGCACACGGTGCATGCAGCCTACTCCACGCGGCCGCTTTGGGTTATGGTGCGAACATCGCCTTGGATTTGCCCATGACGGTACGCCTTTTGGACCGACCGAGCAAGCGGGAGGTCAAGGACGACGACGGTGTCCTTGATTCGCTTCTGCAAGCATGGGTGAATGCCGGACACCCGCTGCCTGAGGGTTTCGAAATGGAAGACCTTCACTGGGGCGTGAAATCAAAAATACCAAAAAAGCAGGGACTGAAATCCTCCGCTGCAACATGCATTGCTGGCCTTCGGGCTTTGTGCGCCGCCACCGATGCGTCGCTCGAACCGCATGAGTTGGTCGGACTTTCTGCTCAAGCCCAATTGGCGTCGGGTGTCTCCTTGACAGGATCGATTGACGATGCTTGGGCCTGCATGGAACCAGGGTGGAAGCTGGTCGATGTTCAAGCCCCCATTGCGGAAGGCGTGTTGATGGATGAACCTGGACTCGCATCCGACGACTGGACGGTGCTGTTGGTGCTTCGTGGCCCTCGGGAAACGGCACCCACGCTCGAGGATTTTGCATCTCAAGTGACGGCGTTTCAACAAGCCCTCAACGCTCTTCAGGAAAGGAAACCGCTCGTGGCGATGACATGGAACGGCCGAGGCACCGTGGCCGCCTTGCGGGACATTGAAGGGAGAAAAATGGCCAATGATTCCTTCATGAACAGCGCTCGGGCGGCTGGAGTATCAGGTTCTGGCCCTGCGCTCGTCATCGTGGTTCCGCGCCAGTTGGGAGCGACCTTGGAGCGCATCAAATCGTGGTACGGCACAAGGTTTCCGAAGGCTGAACTGATCGAAACGTCCTTTTTATCCAAAGAAGAGGAAGACGCCTCCGAGTGAACACCTTCTAAAAGGGCCAGCGAGTCCTCGTTCCGTTGAACCGTGCAAATGCGTCTTGGTGAAGCTTTGCGAATAACACTCCGTGGGTCAAGCCACGGACCCTTTGTGGGCGCTCTGGTTGAAGGCATGCCTGCGGGATTAACGATTGACGATGGCCTCGTCCAAGCGGCAATGGCCCTCCGAAAAACGGGTGGAAAATACAGCAGCAAACGAAAGGAAGACGACATTGTTGAATGGCGAAGCGGTGTTTCTGAGGGTCAAACGACCGGCGAGACCATCGAAGTGCATATCGACAACGCTGACGCTCGCGGGAAAGACTACAGTTTCTTGCCGGACCACCCACGTCCGGGCCACCAAGACATGGTGATGATGAAGCGGACCAAAGGCGAGGCTGACTTGCGGGGAGGAGGCACATCAAGCGCCCGAATGACCGCTCCTCTTGTCGCTGTCGCCGCCGTCGTGCGTTCATGGCTGGAGACACACGGCATCAAGGTCGAGGCGCATCTGGGTGCCATCGGGAGCATTGAGGCAGCAACGATGAACGAATGCCCGCCCCGTTGGGACAATGAGACATGCAAAGAACTCCGTTGCAGAGACCCAAAGGCTGCGGCCGTCATGGCGCAATTGGTTGATGAAACTCGCCGCTCACGCAACTCCATTGGCTCAAGGGTTGACCTCCAGGTCGAAGGGTTGCCCCTCGGACTGGGTGAACCATGGTTTGACGGTCTTGAACCAGCCATGGCCAGAGCAATGATGTCCATCCCCGCAGCAAGAGGCGTTGAATTCGGCCATGGATTTGGTGCGCAGATGATGCATGGAAGCGACCATAACAGCCCGTGGGGTGGAACATCTGAACAACCTGTGCTGATGGGTGAACAACCCGATGGGGCACTGGCTGGCCTTTCTACAGGCTCTCCCGTTCACGTTCGCGTGGCGTTCAAACCCCCCTCGAGCATCCCTCAAGTTCAACACACGTTGAACGTCAAGACCAATCAACAAGAGCCGCTGCTTGTCAAGGGCCGACACGACCCTGTGTTGGGCCCGAGAGCGGTCGCTGTGGTGGAAGCGATGGCTCTGTTGGTCATTGGCGACCTTATCGTGCGAGGAGGCTTCAGCGATGATTGAGTTTCCCGTCGTTCACAAGTTTGGCGGTTCATGCTTGAGGGACGCCTCAGACATAGAGCAGATTTCTGAAATTGTTTCAAGCACACAAGAACCTGTCATCGTGGTGGTTTCCGCGCTTTGGGGAACGACGGACCGGCTCATGCGAGCCGCCCAGGAACCGCGATACGCCGGTCGATTGGTCAACGACCTTGCCAGCCATCACCTCCGGTTCTCTCCGACACTCATCGACTCCCCGCTTTACGACGTGTTCCAGCGGGTGTTGGAAGGAATTGAAGATTCGCTTACCTCCCTTGCCACCAACCGCGATGACAAGGAAGCCTACAACCGCCTCCTCGCATCAGGAGAACGTCTCTCAGCTTTGGTCATCGCCCATGGGCTATCGATTCGTGGCCTTGATGCTCATCCTGTTGGAGCGGAGGACATTGGCCTCCACCTGGATGGAGAAGGGACCGCTGCTCGTGTGGACCTCAACAAATCCCGGGAAAGCCTTGACCGTTCGGCCTTCTACGGCGTCCCGGTGGTCACCGGATGGTTTGGCGAGGGGCGAGATGGAAACATTGCCTTGCTCGGTCGTGGAGGGAGCGATCATACAGCCACGGCGCTTGCTGCACTGTTACAGGCTCAGCGAGTGGTGCTCTGGAAGGATGTCCTCGGAATCTACCCCGTCAATCCCCGCTGGGGCGTGCAATCATCACCGATACCGTACCTCGGATACGCTGAAGCCATTGAATTTGCAAACGCAGACGCAACCATCCTTCACCAAGCCACCGTTGAACCGGTGTATGAAATGGGAATTCCAATCGAAATCCGACACCTCTCTCAATACAAGAACGGGGGCATGAAGACCGTTATCGGGCCAGACATTGAAGCAACCCCGAACATCAAGGGCATCGCTTGCATTCCTCGGGTTGCATGCGTCAACGTCGAAGTGAGGTATTCTCAAGATGCAGCGTTGGCATTGAGTGACCTTTTGCAGGCACTCAACGAAGAGGGAATCAGAATTTGCTCGTTTGAAACAACCAACCCGCAATGGCGATTTGTTTTCCTGCAACATGAGGTCTCAAGAGGTGTCCAACTCATCAATGAACGGTGTTCAGTGGTGGATTACGAGTACTATTCCGCCATGTTGTCCTTCATTGGATGTCGAGACCTCGCCTACTTGCAAGCACAACTCAAGGAACAGAACAGCGCCGAAGCGACGCCCCTTTACCAGTCTGCCACCTCAATTCACATGTTGTCAAAACGCATTGACATCTCGCGCATGCTGGACGAGTTGATGGTCCTGGTTTCGGCAGGAAAAGATCATTCGGCTTGACGCTCACGGAACCTTTGGAGATGCGTTGGCAGGTTCAAGCCAAACAAAATACCCACGGTGATGAACACGAAGAGTGTTCCAAGGGCTACGCCATACACCGATGTCAATTCAACCGATTCGCGCATTCGATTAGCCGTGTCTCCTGAAAACACCCCAACAATGGCCGGAAGGATGGTGTTTGCAGAAAGGACAAACCAAGCAAGAAGTGTCGCTAACACAGGGTTGATGATCAACGAGCGGTGGTACTTGGAGACAATCTTCTTTGGATTCATCACGTAGACTTCGTTGGTCCGAATGCTCGTGTCGAGCATGGAATAACGGATAACGCCGTTGCTCAGTTCGAAGTACATGATGAGAAGAACGGCGTACACCACCACCAGCACAGAAAGCATGGTAGGGCTGTTTTGGAGGTTAAACAAATCGTTGGAAAGCGAAGTTTTCGAGGACGCAAAGCGCAGGATTGCGAGAATGAACAAAAGATTGCTCCCGAGTGAAAGGCGAGCGTCGCGGCGAAACGTACCCATAAACCCAAGAATTGTCGCGCCGGCAATGATGGTTAGCTGGAGTATGTTCGCAAGACCAAGGCTACCGGTCATGATATACCAGATGGTCCCTTGGGGAGGAGAAATGATGTAGGTCAAGAAGGCCAGTGCAACGAGAACACCATACACCCCAATCTGAAGGTTTTGAACCATCTTATCGGGAGGAAGGAACTTCATTTTAGGAACGAGCGGACCACCCAGCAAACTTTCGATGAAACTGGGTATCTCCACGGTAGGAATCGCATCTTCTGGGATGCCGCTCCCGGATCCAACTTGACCAGCGAGCTTCTTTCTGGAGGGAGCAGAAGATCGGACCGTCTTGCCATCGTACAGGTGGGAAGTGTCTCCAGAAGGTCGATTTAGTGTCATGGTTTCACCTCAGAATCCTCGGGCTCCTGCAAGAGCGGTTGAAAGCAACATGTCGGGCTCCCAGTCCATGATGTTCACACCAAGACCACGAAGTTCACCGATCAGGACGTCGCGTTCGGTCTTCATGACCTCGTAGCCGGTTCGGTCGATGCGCTTTGCATCAAATTCAAACTCAAGGGACGAAGGGGTGAGAACGGTGACGTCAAAGTTGCGAGCACGGAAGTCCCTCAAGGCATTCACGATGGTTGGGTCATCTTCCAAATTGGAGAGGAAGATGATTGGACTGCCTTTGTTGATGTGAGGCAGGATTCGGTTGACGACCACTTGAAGCGGGATGTTTCCACGGGCGACGGCCCCGGCGAGTTTGGTGAGGATCACGTAAAGTTGCTTCTTGCCAGTGTCCCGGTCAACGCTGACGACCTCATCGCCGTACACGATCACGCCAACAGAGTCTCGACGGCCAAGGAAATACTTCGCCAAAGAGGCCGCTGCCCGCGTGGAATACACCAGTGCGTTGCGAGAAACTGGACCGGTTTCTGCCACGGCCCGGGAGTCAACGATGATGATAACGTCTGAAACAGCGTCTCGCTCTCGTTCGTTCACCATGAGTTTACCCGATCGTGCGTATGCCGACCAGTTGATCGCTCGGAAGGAGTCCCCTTCGAAATACTCGCGCAGCGAATAAAACTCTGAACCAGGACCGGGTTGGCGTATGTTGACCGCACCGGTGAAGATCTTTGGCACGCGCGATTTCACGAAGGTCTCCTTGAGGTCTTCCATCTTCGGGAACACAAGGAAATCGTTGTAGACATGCAATTCCTTCTCCTTATGGAACAACCCAAAGGCGTCCTGAATTCGAACCGTGACCGGCCCGAGGCTGTAGAAGCCACGAAGTGGGCATTCAACCGTGTACTCGATGAAGGTCTCACGGCGGGGGCCAAGTTCCATCAAAATGTAATTTGCACCTTCTTTGATGCGCATCACTTCAGGAACACGGTCTCTGACTTCCAAAATCTTTGGAAGAGAAGAGGTGTTTTGCATCCGCAGTGTTACGTTCAATTCTCCATCTTCAAACATGCGAGCACTGGACAACTTCCGCATGGCGACGACGTTGCCAAGGGCGACGCCTTCCTCACCACTCCATTCTTCGGCACGACGACCGCTTGATGCAACATCCGCATGGTTCCCAAGGAGCGCAGCCCATGTAAGGAACACAAAGATAACCACAGCAATCGTGACGAGTTGGGTGTTTCGGAGCGTCAAGCCAAGCAGGTACATGGCAACAGCTAGGCTGCCAAGCATCGCTGACTTACGACTCCACATGTTTGATTCACCTCGTAGTGTAAAGTTTCAGCTTCAAACCGTGGGCACAGGGACCTCGCGGAGGATAGCCTGGATGACTTCTCCGGATTCGAGGCCCTTGATTTGGTGCTCAGGCTTCAAGATGATACGGTGGGCGATGGCGAGTTCGGCGATGGCCTTCACGTCGTCTGGGGTGACGAAATCACGACCGCGGAGTGCAGCGGCTGCACGCGAGGTCTTGAGCAAGGCTTGCGAACCACGAGGGGACGCACCGACGAGAACACGTGGGTCTTCTCGGGTTCGGGACACGACCTCAACCATGTACATGCGTAGCGCAGGGTCGACGTAAACGTCTTCACAGGCTTGCTGCATGGCGATCACACGGGCTGGGTCGGTGATGACGTCAACGTCAACAGCGTCTTTACCACGGGCGATACGGCGGGCGAGGATTTCGTCCTCATCAGCACGGTCGGGGTAGCCGACGGACATCTTGAACATGAAACGGTCAAGCTGTGCTTCGGGAAGCGGGTAGGTACCTTCCTGTTCAACAGGGTTCTGCGTGGCCATAACGATGAACGGTGCAGGCAACTTGTGCGTAACCGTACCGATGGTCACTTGCTTCTCTTGCATGGCCTCAAGCAGAGCAGCTTGGGTCTTGGGAGGAGCACGGTTAATCTCGTCAGCGAGGAGGAGATTGCAGAACAATGGACCGGGTTTGAACGTAAATTCGCCCTTCTTGGCGTCGTAGATGTTCGTACCGGTGATGTCAGCGGGAAGCAGGTCAGGCGTGAATTGAACACGCTTGAAATCGCAACCGAGGGCATCGGCAAAGGTGTTGGTCATCAACGTCTTAGCCAATCCGGGGTAATCCTCGAAGAGAAGATTCCCGTTGGACAGGATGTTGATCAACACGTTGTCGATGACGTGCGACTTACCGATGATGACCTTTTGGACTTCAGCGGAGATTGCTTGAGCAATCGCGCCGACGGCCTTCAGGCGTTCTCGGACTTCGGGGGTACTCTGGTGCTTCGGCTGTGCCGGAGCGGCCGGTGCTGCAGGCGCAACGGGTGCGGCTGGTGCTGCGGGTGCCATGGGCATGGCAGGGGCAGCAGGAGCCACAGGTGCTGCGGGCGCTGCAGGTACAGGCGCGGGCGGGGCTGCTGGTGGGGCGGGTGGTTGCATGTCTTATCCTCCTTGTTTCAATTTCCCCAACGTCGGATTTGCGGGATCAATTCCCTCAATTCTTCGCTGGAGTAGACACGGTTTGAACTCACAAGTTCAACCAATCGGGGTTCGCGGATCATCTGCATGATTTCCGCAGGGGACTTGCGCGCAAACTCGTCACGCGTCAGGTCGTTGAAGTTGCGAACCTTGGACAGAAATGCCTCGCGGGTTCGCCGTTGATATTGGGTCGGGTCCAATTTTGTTGGACGCTCCCTGAATCGGGTCAAGTCAAAGACATGACGCCAGTTTTCTTTCTCGGGCACCACCATGATGGCGATCGCAAGAAGAGCAAAGAGGTTGAGGATGATGAGCCACTTGAGTACACCGTCGCTGGTGAGCAAGACGATGGCGCCCATGGCTTCAGTGAACGGCATCGAAAGGGTGCTTGAAACGTGACGACTCTCGTCGAAAACAACATTGAACGATGCTGTGTTTCGGGAGATGGTCGCTGAAAGTTCGTCATTGTCAAACTCCATCATGTCGTTGATGAGGGCGGTGAAGAAGGCCTCGTTTCCGCGCCACGTGGTGTCGCCGAGGCCCTTGTTCAATCCTTCAGAATCCGTGTCCCAACACATGTGCCCAAACTGGACATACAGTTCCGAATCGCATTGCTGCTTGCCCGTTTCTTCAGCGTATCCTTGGTCCCAAAGGTGATTGGCGAGAACCGAGTGGTCTGAGACGAACACAATGCTTCCTGTAGCGCTGATCTCACCGATGTCGCCGCCCAAGTCAAGGGAGCGCTGGTCAAGCACGGTTTGCCCGGCGTAATCAATACGGATGATCAACCCGGTCTCGCCCTCACCAAGGGTGGGGTTTGAATCGCCTTTCCCGGCGTCGATCTCGGCCGAGGTTGATGCCGCAGCGAGGACGTGGACGTCTCGACCTTCGTCAGCTTGTTCATCAAGCACTTGAATCGCCGTTGGTCGGTGGAAAAGAACAGGCATTCGGCAGTTCACAACGCGTTCTTGAAGAACATCGTCTTCTGAACACGGGGTTGCCTTTTCGTCGCCCATGGTGCTGATGTCTCGGGTCACGCTGGCCA
This sequence comes from uncultured Candidatus Poseidoniales archaeon, assembly GCA_964014905.1. Classification (GTDB taxonomy): domain Archaea; phylum Thermoplasmatota; class Poseidoniia; order Poseidoniales; family Poseidoniaceae; genus Poseidonia. The sequence goes on from CAXHCG010000035.1 coordinate 8,762, forward strand.
CGGACCAGAGTTTCTTTGTGTCCGGCGAAATTCGATCGTCGTTCTCGTTGGTCACTTCGTAATACCGGCCGGTGTTGAGGTCGTCTCGGACCGGTGCATCGAAGTATTTGACGCCAAATTCCTCAGCAACAAGCTGGGCGTTGGTGGAATTGGAAGCGAGGATGACCTTGCCGGCACGTTCGGTGACGAAGTCATGGATAGCAGCGGCCTCAGCGGCATCAAAAGGCTTCTCTGGTGCCGCAATGACCAGCAAGGTGCGGTGTGGGTTTTGCCAATCGTTGACCAGCATGGGTGTGGACATGGTGTTGGCCACCGAAAAGTCATCCAGGCTCTCACGCATGAGCGTGAGTTGGAGTTCTTCGTACTCGTCGCCGTTTTCATAAGGAGAAAATACCGTCGTCTTGCCGGCTGACACCACGGCGATGACAACGGTGGAAAGGGCGACGGAAACGACCAGGCCAATCATGAGCCATGCTTCGAGGCTCAGACCGCTCTTTTCCGCCTCAGCCATCCATTCACCTCATTTCCCTATGGTGAAAACCATAGATTTACATCCTTCGGAGACACATTCCACACATAATAGTTGCTCTGGTATGGGCAAGAGAACTTACCGCTTTCCTTTGCACAGCAAGCCGGTTGTCCAACTGAAAAATTCTCAGAATTTCGTCAAAAATTACACTTTCCAACCGAGATTCTTGCCTCACGAAGGCAACCTACGGAAAGCCACCACGGCCACGAGGAAAACACCGATTAACTCGATGGTGGGAAGCCAAGGGAGGGAAGATGAATCCGCCACGATTGGGGCCTCGTTATCATCGCCCTCATCCGGTGTGTTCGTTTTGTCTGCGGATGGAGCGGAAACATCCACATTGAAGGCACTTGAACGCTGAGCATCGTCCCCTTCCGATTGCACTGAAACGGTTACCTCACACGTTCGTTCTTGGTGGCTGGAACTTGCTTCAAGCCGAAGGGTAAAACCAACCTTGTTGTCGCCTTTTTCATTGGTGACTTGGACCACAGTGTTTTCGAGTTGTTCCAACCCTGAAACGCTGAGATGTGGGCAACTTCGAACGGTGGCCTCACCCATGGTGATGGCATCCTGTGTGTTACCGAGGTTGCTCACTTCAAGTGTGAATTCAACCCACGAGCCAGCGAACAAGTCTTCCGTGGGTTGGAGGGCATTTGGAACCAGACGATACATTCTGGGCACGCTCACGTCGGCTTCAAGTTCTTGATTTCGCAAGGTTGAATCCCCCACCTTCTCTTCTCCAACAACGACAAACTCGATGCTCGAAGAAGGGGAGAAGGCGCGTACGGTGTCAGCGTCGGCACCCGTGATGGAAATCGTAAACGTATCGTTCGTGTTCCCGGAAACTTCGATGCTCTCCGGACCGTCGAACGAAAATGGCCCGTCCTCGTCGTAATCATAGGTCAAGTCAAGGTTGAGGGCCGCTGGCCCGTCGTTGGCTACAAAGACGACGAGTTCGCCTGTCAGATCCCAATCCTCTTCGAGGTCAACAATGTACTTCGGGTCCACATCCGTCACCCAGCCAATTTCCCATGATGGCCCTTGCATGTCTTGTGCATGACCTACCGGAAAGGCGCACAAAAGCACCGTAGCGAGAAGAAGGGCTCGAACCTGCTTCATCCATTCACCTCATTCGATTATCGCGAGCAGCGCTCGTTTTGTGAGCGTCTTTACCATCGTTCGACGGTACCGGGGTGGGAGCGCCGTGTTGTTGACGGGTTTGACCGATTTCTGGACCAGTTTTGCTAAGGCAACCGGATCGAGTTCCCCTTCCGTAAGGTGTTTCTCGACCTGTTCTGCATGGAAGCGAGGAATGGATTCGAGCGCCGTACTCGCCACCATGAGCGAAGAGGCATCGCCTGGAAGCCAAGAGGCGGCAACACCGGCTTCGGGGAAATCCCACGAATCCCGAACACGGAGTTTCTGATAGCATCCCTTCCGCTTCAAAGCCTTCTTTGGAAGTTGGACCTTGAGCAGGAATTCTCCGGTTCGAAGGACGTTTTTCTTCATCCCGTCAAGTTCGTAGAATTCAGTTAGGGGCATGGTTCGTTCACCTGCTGGCCCAATGAGCACGACGCTCGCATCAAGAACCATGAAATTCGGTGCGAGATCGCCCTGATACGTTGCGACACAGAGGGTGTTTTGATTCGGTATGACGCGGCAGTCTGCCCCGGTTCCACAATCTGCTTTGTGGCACCAATCAATGGAACGTCGCCAATCTTCGCTTTGGTTGTACCAGAAGCATCGCGTATCCAGGCAGAGGTTCCCGCCCACCGTCGCACTTTTTCGAATGAGCGATGAAGCGACTTTGGCAGCCGCCTCAACCAGCAAGGAATGAACACCGTTCGCTTCGGTCAGGGCGTAAAGAGGCACCATGCATCCTATCTCTGTCGCTGACAAGGCATGCGCTTCTTCGATGCCCGCCAGGGAAATGACGTGAGGTTTCGGGTTGATGCGCCATTTGTAATTTGGAAGGACATCGGTACCTCCGGCGACCCAATCAAAGGCTTCGCCCTTGTCCATGAGGGAGGCAGCCAGTTGAACCGCTTCGTCAACGTTGACAGGATGGTGGAGTTCGAAGGGAGACATCAGCATCACGCATCATCCTCCATGTGGCGTTGCTCTTTCTTGAGCCAGGCACGCCCAGCAAAGCCGAGTTCAGCCAGTTGTTCTGGAAGGGGCTCATCCGCCTCGCGCCATCCCTCAACCTGTTCTGAGAGTGGGCGGTCAGGATCGAAACCAAACAACACACCGTTCACATAGGCCGATGTATCTTCACTACGCTGGCGCAAGCGGTCCCGTTTCCGATGGTCATCACCCCGTGCAACCAAGAGCTCCTGTAGAGGGCCATGACTCAGCCGGGGAGGCTCCATGTCCTCAGGCTCATCAAGACGGTTTTTTCTCATGTGCTTCTGAATACCAGAATGAACGACATCGGGCGTTAGAGGCAGGTCCCGTAAGCGAACACCTATGGCATCGTAAACGGCATTGACAACCGCCGGGAGAATGGGGAGCAAGGGGCCTTCACCGGCTTCTTTGGCTCCGAAGGGGCCTTCTGGATCGCTGGATTCAACGATGATGGCTTCGACGTGGGGCATCTCATGTACAGAGGGGATTTTGTATTCGAGCAAATTGGCATTTTGGAGGTGGCCGGTTCGCCCGTAGACCATTTTTTCGGTAAGGACCTGGCCAAGACCCATGTGGCACGAACCGATGATCTGACCTTTGACGGCCAAGGGATTGAGGGCTTTTCCACAATCGTGGGCCGCCCAAACATTGGTGCAGGAAACGAGACCTGTCTCAATGTCAACATCAACTTCAGCAACGTAAGCAGAGAACGAGTAAGCTGGTGCCAATCCGGCGGCAGCTCCTTTGTGAACGCCGCCCATCGGTGGAGAACGGTATGCGCCTCGTGCGATGAGGGCACCTGTATCCGCTTGGGCCTTGTGAAGGGCTTGAAGGTAGGAGACACCAATCGCAGGGTCGTGTTTGTAGTAGATTCGCCTGTCGTTGAGCACCAAGACGTTCGGGTGGTAGCCCAGCATTTCCCATGCTGCCTTCAGCAATTGGTCCCGGATGCCGATGGCGGCTCGGATCGCTGCGTTGGCATTCATGAAGGTGACTCGGCTGGAATAGGAGCCGAGGTCAACCGGGCTGGTGTCGCTTTCATGGCTTCGAACATGAATCATCTCGATGGGGAGGGCGAGCACCTCCGCCACCACCTGAGCCACGGCCGTGGTGGACCCCTGCCCGATGTCGGCCGCACCCGTGTGCACCGTCACGCCGCCGTCCATGTCGACTTGAATGTGGACGGTCGCATGTGGGAAGTTCTTGGGATCCCAATGGATGGGAAGCCCAGAACCTGAAATAAAGAAGCCACAGCCGATTCCGATGCCTTTGCCAAGGGGCAGTTGCCGGAACTTGGTGTCCCAAGAGGAACCCTCCCTCACCCGTTCGAGTGCTTCCCGCATGCCATTGGACGTGATGCGAAAACCGCTGATCGTTCGACTGTGAGGCGGTAAGAGGTTGGCCAAGCGCAGGTCAATCGGATCCACGTTCATTTGCTCCGCCATCTCATCAAGACCAACTTCCACCGCACAGCGCGTGTTGACTGCCCCGTGGCCGCGCATGGCGCCCGAGGCAGGTTTGTTGGTCCAAACGCGAGCACCGGTGTAGTGGAAGGACCCGAGTTCATACGGAGCAGTGGCAAGAACGCCGTTGTAATACGAGGTCACGTGCCCGAAGGAAGCGAAACCGCCCCCGTCGATGAGTGCATCGATGTCAAAGCCAGAAATCCGGCCTTCGGGGTCGGCGGTCATCTTCACGTCAATGTGACTTGGGTGCCGACCTCGGTTGATCCAATACACTTCTTCTCGGTCAAACGTGATGCGTACAGGAGCGCCTGATTTCCGGGCCAGAATAGCGGCGCACATTTCATGCGGGAACGGGTCAGACTTTCCTCCAAATCCACCGCCAACAAAGGTTCGAACGACGTTGATTTGGTGCATCGGAACATCCAGCACCGTTGAGAGTGCTCGGTGCGTGTAATGGGGGACTTGTTGGGGGGTGTAGAGTTGCAAGCGTCCGTTCGGGTCCCAGTGGGCCACCACTGCATGCGGCTCGGTGAACCCGTGGTGGACACCCAACATGGTCCACGAACCGTGCGAGGAAGCATGGGGGGTTTTCACAAGCGAACGGTCACCGAATTCTTGGAAAACACGTTTTTGCACGTTGGTTCGAGCAAGGTGGTACTTTCCTCTCCAATGGATGGGTTCATCGTGGTCTTCGAGGCCTTTTTTGGGGTCGAACACGGGCTCAAGCTCCTCCCATTCAACGTCAAACAATGAAAGGGCCTGTCTCTTATACACATCTGACGCTGCCGACGAAGGTTCGAGTGTA
>CAXHCG010000036.1:0-13488 GCA_964014905.1 uncultured Candidatus Poseidoniales archaeon
TCAGCGGTCTCGTGGGCTCGGAGATGTGTATAAGAGACAGCCATAAACGAGTCAAAGTTGAGGCTTTGAGGGCGCTTGAACGACTGTTCTCGAAGAACGTCATCGTCGTTGTGAGGGCGGCTTTCATCGCCTGAACCGACCCCATCCATGAAGGCCAGTCATTCTCTTTCAACTTGAACTTGACCGCTCAACACGGCGAACAGGTTCCAATTTTTGGCGCTAGCATTGGTCGCGGATGGTTGATATCGCTGGCAGACGAACACTGGCTTCGGCTAGTTGGAGCGCCAAAAGGGACAAAGAGGGGCGGCAGAAACGGTCCGCATGGGCGGCACGCTGGGCACTCCATCTGGAAGCCTCGAACAACACGGACTTTCCCCCACTGGAACCGTGTATTGGAACCTTGGTGCAACGGAGTTAATCGCCCTCGCTGTTGAGCGCGGGGAAGGTATGCTTAGCGCCCATGGAGCCTTGGTCACCGAAACTGGCGAGCGCACCGGTCGTTCGCCAAATGACAAGTTCATCGTGGACGAAGCCTCGGTATCAAGCGACATCAATTGGGGCGACGTTAACGTATCGACGGACCTCGACACGTTCACCCGCATGCGCGCCAAAGTCGTGGAATTCCTCTCGAGCCAAGATGCGCTTTTCGTGCAGGATCTTTACTGCGGCGCTGATTTCTCAGAAGCCCTTCCCATTCGAGTCGTGAACCACAACGCGTGGCACAACACGTTCGCTCGGAACATGTTCATTCGTCCTGATGCACAGCAGCTGAAGCGGCACGAACCGGAATTTACCGTCCTTCACGCACCTCACCTCGAAGCCGATCCGGAAGCTGATGGATTGAACTCTGAATGCTTTGTTATCGTGAATTACGCCGCCAAAGAAGTCATCATCGGCGGCACACGCTACGCAGGCGAAATCAAAAAGTCGATTTTCTCCGTCATGAACCTGATTCTGCCCAAAAAAGGCATTCTTCCGATGCACTGTTCGGCCAACACAACCGGGGAAAACACGGCGGTCTTCTTCGGGCTCTCGGGCACCGGGAAAACCACGCTTTCCGCTGATCCAAAACGCGCGCTCATCGGCGATGACGAACACGGATGGGGTGCCAACGGCGTCTTCAACTTTGAAGGCGGTTGCTACGCCAAACTCATCGACCTCTCCGAAGAGGACGAGCCCGCTATTTTTGGAACCACCCGAAAGCACGGTACCGTGCTCGAGAACATCATCTTGGACACCGAGGGCGTTCCGGATTTCCACGACACAACCAAAACGCAGAACACACGCGGCTCCTACCCGATTGAATTCATCGACAATCGCACGGCTGACTCAAAGGGCGGACACCCACAAAACGTGATTTTCCTCACCTGCGATGCCTTCGGAGTTCTGCCTCCGATCTCCCGCCTGACCCCGTCCCAGGCAGCCTACCACTTCATTTCCGGGTACACCGCCAAAGTAGCCGGCACCGAGGTGGGTGTGAAAGAACCGCAAGCAACCTTTTCAGCGTGCTTTGGCGAGCCGTTCATGCCCATGCATCCCGGTGTCTATGCCGATTTGCTCTCCGAAAAGATGGCTCAGCACGGTTCGAACGCTTGGCTCATCAACACGGGATGGTCAGGTGGAGCGTACGGCGTAGGAAACCGGATGAAAATCAAGTACACCCGTGCCATGCTCAACGCTGCCCTTGACGGCGAGCTTGACAGGGTCGATTTCATCACTGACCAGCGGTTTGGATTTGAGATTCCAACCTCGTGTCCGGGCGTCCCCGCCGACGTATTGCAGCCCAAGTCCACGTGGTCCAACGGAGATGCTTACGACGCAACGGCTGACAAACTGGCCACGATGTTTAATGAAAATTTCAAGCGTTACGAAGCCGGTGTTTCTCCAGACGTCAACGCTGCTGCACCCGCCCCGCTGGTGTGAACAAAAAGAGACTCCGACCGAACCGGGTAAGTGGCTCAAGGTTGGTTGTCTCGTCGCTGATTTCGTCGACGGGAGCCCTGACGGTTCGAGGCGTTCGAACGACCTTGTTGCTTTCCACGACGGTCGTTGTGTTGTGGAGGGCGCCCGCCTGAGGGGCGGTTGGGTCGGTCGCTTTTCTGACCGGGGCGGTTCGAACGGTTGTTGGACTTGCGATCGTCATTACGTCGGTCGCCTCCACGCTGGCCGCCTGAACGGTTGCCGCCATCGTTGCGCTTCTGGCCACCGCGGTTGTATCGACGCATTCCGCTGCCACGCCCGGTCCCTCGACGGGAGCGCCCGCCACCGGGTGAACCCTTGACGCGCCCGGGTCGCTGGCCGGGTTTGGGTCGAGCTTTTTCGAAGTGGTAGGGCTGATCTTCCAAGACCTCAATCTCTTCACCAAGCAGTTGTTGAATGCCAACCAAATACCCCGATTCCGTTTCGTCACAAAATGAGTAGGCCAAACCTTCGCGCCCCGCCCGGGCCGTGCGGCCAATGCGATGAATGTAGACTTCTGGCTCGTTGGGAAGGTCAAAATTGAACACGTGGGTTATGTCTTCCACATCGATGCCTCGGCTGGCAATATCGGTCGCGACCAGCACAAACACGTCTCCTCTTTTGAACGAGGCAAGGGCTCGCGTTCGGGCGGTTTGACTTTTATCGCCGTGAATGGAATCGGATGGGATGCCAACCTTTTCGAGTTGTTTCGCCAACCGATTAGCAGCGTGCTTCGTGCGCGTGAAGACAATGCCGCAGGAGACCATTTGTCCTTCGATGAGGTCAATGAGCAACTGGCGTTTGTCGCCCTTTTGGACAAACGCAATGTATTGTTCAATCCGGTCGGTGGTCGGCGCTTCGGGACTGATGTCCACTTCAACCGGGCGATCAAGCATTCGACCGGCCAACGTACCAATTGCTTTGGGCATGGTCGCGCTAAACATAAGGTTCTGACGTTTTCGAGGCACGAGCGCAAGAATGCGTTCAACGTCCTTGCTGAACCCCATGTCAAGCATTCGGTCTGCCTCATCCAAAACAAAGTGTTGCACGTTGCTCAAATCCACGTGGCCTTGGTTGTGCAAATCCAAAAGACGGCCAGGTGTGGCGACCAAAACATCAACTCCCCGACGAAGGGCTTTCACCTGCGGCGATTGCCCAACGCCTCCGAAAATGACGGTTGAATAGATCGGAAGATGGCGCCCGTAAACACGCAGTCGCTCAGCAATTTGTGCGGCCAGTTCCCGGGTAGGCGTGAGCATAAGCGCTCGAATGGGTCGACCTGATGCGGGTTGTTTATTGGCAAGGTGGTGGAGAATGGGGAGGGCAAAAGCCGCCGTTTTTCCCGTGCCTGTCTGCGCGATGCCCATGACGTCTCGGCCCGACATAAGGGCGGGTATCGTTTCAGCCTGGACCGGCGTAGGAACCCGGTAGCCTTCAGAATCCAAGGCCTCTAAAATCCGTTCATCAAGTCCAAGGTCGCTGAAGGTTGACATGCCGATGCCTCAAGGACGAACACCCCGCGACCGTAGCCTTCGGACCAACCGTTCCATCCCGGCGTCCGGCCCACTCCCTATGAACCCCAAGGGTGGAGGGCGGGGGCATCGGCGCGTTCGCAACCAAACCCATTCGAGCCGACCCGTGGGTTTCTTGTCCCGAACGCATGTGTGGTGCCATGGACCGGCCACTGCATGTTGTGACCGGTGCGTTCGGGTATTCCGGAAGATGGATTGCTCATCACCTGCTCAACGACGACGTCCGCGTCCGCACCCTCACCAACGCCATCGGGAGAGACGACCCGTTTGACGGTCGCGTTGAGGTTCACGGGTTGGATTTCAAGAACATGGAACGGTTGGTGGATTCGTTGCGTGGAGCTGAGGTCCTCTACAACACCTATTGGGTCAGGTACAACAAACAGAACAAGCGGTTCGCCCACAACACGGCCGTGGAGAACACGCAACGGTTGTTTGAGGCAGCGGCCTTAGCGGGAGTCAAGCGAATCGTCCAATTTTCAGTTGCCAATCCGACCAAGGCCCCGAACTGGACGTACTTCGAAGGCAAAGTGGAAGTTGAGCGAATGCTGAAAGAATCCGGCCTCTCATACGCCATTTTGCGCCCCACGGTTCTCTTTGGTGGGCATCGGAATGTCCTCATCAACAACATCGCTTGGATGCTTCGTCGATTCCCTGTGTTTGGCGTCTTTGGTTTTGGAAATTATCCCATCCAGCCGGTTCATGTCGAAGACGTGGCTGAAGTTGCCATCGCTCAAGGGAAAGCCAAAGAAAACACCGTTGTGGACGTGACAGGCCCCGAAACGTTTCGCTACAAGGATTACATTCGCCACATGGTAAATGCCATGGGGTTGAAACGGCTCATTCTTCCCATTCCCCCCCTGGCCGGATGGTTGTTTGGGAGGGTCTTGGGTGTGTTTTTGCAAGACGACGTCATCACTCGCGCCGAAATCAAAGGCTTGCGCCAAGGTTTGATGGCTTCTTCAGCCCCACCCGTGGGGACGCGCTTGTACTCGGAGTGGATTGCACGGCACGGAGCCTCGTTCGGCAAACGCTATCAAAACGATTTGAAAGAGCGCCGCTACAAAGTACCCTGATCAAAGATCAAGGGCAGCGGGTTTGACCCCTGAAGAGAAGCGTCGGACAGACCCGTCCTCCGCAACAATGAATTTTTCAAAATTCCAGCGAATGTCGCCGTCGTGACCCCCAGCGTCTGCCGTTTGACAGAGGGTTGCGTAGAGTGGAAGACGGTTCCCCCCGTTCACGTCTGCCTTCGCCATGAGAGGAAAGGTCACGTTGTAGGTTGAAGAGGTGAATTCACAAATATCGTCGTGGGTTCCCGGTTCTTGACGACCAAATTGATTGCAAGGAAAGCCGACAACGGTCAGATCTTCATGTTCCTCATGAAGGGCTTGGAGGCCAGCATACTGGGGCGTAGCACCACAAGCACTCGCCACGTTCACGACAAGCCAACGGGTACCACCGAGGGTTCGAAGGGTGGTTTGTTCGCCGTCCATGGTCGCAAAAGGAATGTCGAGTGGATTGCCCATGGTTTATTTTCGTCGTCCATTAATTATCAAGGTGTGGTTCTTCGCATCGCAGGCAAATCCTCTTCAAGTGCCGCTTCGTGGTCGGCACATGCAAGTTCTCATGGAAACCAGCGCAGGCAACATCACCATCGACCTCTTTCACGGCAGTGCCCCCGACACCGTCGCCAATTTCGTTAAACTTGTCGAAATGGGCCACTACGACGGGCTCCATTTCCACCGTGTGATTCAAGATTTCATGATTCAAGGTGGCTGCCCGCATTCCAAGGACCCAATGTCTCGACGAGCGGGTACCGGCGGACCAGGTTGGCAGATCCCTTGCGAACCATCGGCCCTCGCCCTGAAGCACGACAAGCCTGGTGTTCTCTCCATGGCCAACGCTGGCCGAAACACCGGTGGCTCGCAGTTTTTCCTCACCACCGTCGCCACACCATGGCTCAACGGGAACCATGCGGTCTTCGGAGCGGTAAGCGAGGGCATGGACGTTGTTCAAGCGATTGAACGCTGCCAAAAATTGCCCGGCGACCGCCCCGCTCAGCCCCAACAAATCATCCGCTGCACCGTCATGGAATGATGTCCACCGGAGGGTGAAGTTTGGTCGTTCTCGCCGTCCACGGAGGTGCGGGTGGCGATGGCCCATGGCGCGGCATGACCGACGCCGACCCCCAGCGCATCGCCTGCATGCAATTGCTCCTAGAGAACCTCGGAAGACGGCTCGCTTCGGGCGAACTCACGGCGACAGAAGCGGTGACCTTGGCGGTCGAGGCCATGGAAGACGAACCGCTGTTCAACGCTGGAAAGGGTTCGGTGTTGGACGAACACTGTCAGGTGAACATGGACGCTAGCATCATGCGCGGGAGCGACCAAGCCGCTGGAGCAGTGATTGGTCTGAAGACTTCACGGCACCCAATTCGGGCCGCTCAACGCCTGTTGGTCAAAGGTTGGCCGGTGATGTTGACCGGTTCGGCGGGCGACAGATTCGCTGAGCAGGAAGGCCTTGAACAGGTGGGATTGCCCTGGCTCAAAACGGACCTGCGCCAAGCACAGTGGACAAAGTGGAAGGATCTCCAACTTCGACCCGGAGCGACCGACGAGGAAGACGCTCTGCTCGACCACGACGGGAACGATGACGGCTGGGGCACGGTTGGTGCCGTTGCTTTGGACGTCCATGGAAACCTCGCAGCGGCCACGTCCACCGGTGGCATGACTGGAAAACCGGCCGGCCGAGTCGGCGATACAGGCATCATCGGGGCGGGCACGTGGGCCGACAGCGCCATCGCTGTCTCTTGCACCGGTGTTGGCGAGGCGTTCATTCGAACGGTGGCAGCACATTCGATGGCCATTCACCACCAAACGGCATCGTTGGTTCAGGCTGCTGAACGTGTGTTGGACGATGTAAAACCGTTTGGGGGACGGGGTGGATTGATTGCGCTCAACGCGCACGGAGAGGTCGTCATGCCGTTTCAAACGATGTTGATGTACCGAGGCGTGTATCAAGATGGTGGAATCCGAGTTGGTATTGGACCGGAGTTCATTCAATCATAAACGCCCCTAAGTTCATCACCTGTTAGGCGGACCGGAGCCTTGTGCCCGTTGATGCCGAAGAAGCTCTGCGCAGGGCAACGCTGATTCGCAGCGACCCATCGCTCAAGGGCGTATCTCGTCGCAATGCAGCCAGCGAGGAAGGTGACATTCGATGGGCGTACCACGCGCCTGACGGTTCACCCATTTTGGAAGATGACATCGTTGAACGCTGGAACAAAATGGGACTGCCACCCGGTTGGGAGGAGGTTTGGATTTGCCCGAATCCACGAGGCCACATCCAAGCGACCGGGAGGGACGTCAAAGGCCGCTTGCAATACCGCTACCATGCTGACTGGACCGAGATCACGACCGAGATGAAGTACGACGACGTGGTGTATTTCGCCTCACAACTCCCCCGGCTTCGGCGTCAAGTTGCCCGGGACCTCGATGCGGGAAACATGAACCTCAACACGGTCGCGGCGCTGGTGGTTCGGTTGATTGACCTCTACAACATCCGAGTTGGTTCGGATGAATATGCCAAAGCCAACGAATCCTACGGCTTGACGACCCTCAAAGCCATGCACGTCAAGCACATCAAAGGTGACGATGCGGAAGGCCGTCATGATGCAGTGTTCTCATTTACCGGAAAATCTGGCAAGGATTGGGACATCACCATCAAGGACGATTACCTCGTTGATCTTATTCTGAAAACCAATCGCCTGGGGGCTAAAAACGCAGACTTGTTCATGTACATCTCGGAAGCAGGAAACGAAGTTGACCTCAAAGCAGAGCACATCAACCAGTACATTCGTGAAGCAAGCGGCATGGCGTTCACAGCCAAAAATTTCCGAACATGGGCCGCCACCTACCGTTGTGCAGAACGGCTGGCCTTTCTCGCTTTGCCTCAAACAGCGCAAGACATGAAGAAGTGGATGAAATCCATGCCCGAGGTTGACTCCATGGGCAAGATGTGGGACAAAGGCGATTGGACACCCCCGACAAACGATGCGGGAAAGAACAAGACCATGCTTGCGGTGATCGATACCGTCGCTGCAAACCTTGGAAACACGCGAACTGTTTGCCGTTCATCCTACATCCACCCGTGGTTCTTGGATGCCTACACCGAAGATCGATTGCCAGAAAAGTGGGCTGAATTTGCCGGTATGCGCGCCATGGGCAACATGACCGCAGGCGAAAGCACCACCCTTCGGGTGCTGAAATCGGTCATCAAGGGTTGAGCCTCTTCCGTTCATCGACGATGCGCTTCTTTTCACCGATTCCGATTTATTTATTAAATGCCGATATAGGGTGTTTTTCATGGCAAAACACCGGGCGGGCGACCGTCGAATCATGAGCATCAGCATCCCAGAAGACTTGGCAAAGAAATTGGACCGAAAAGTCGGCAAAGGCCGGGCAGACGGCCGGTCAGCCACCGTTGCCCGATTGATTCAGCAGGGGCTTGAAACGAAAGCACCAGCCGCCGCTGCACCGCCTGAAACGTCCTTGCGAGCCGGGGCTCCCGAGGGCGAAGTGCGCATTGAATCGGACACGATGGGTGAACTTGAAGTCCCCGCCGACCGATACTTCGGCTGCCAAACGGCACGTTCGCTACTCAACTTCGACATTGCCAACGACACGATGCCATTGGGCGTTATCCGTGCCTTTGGGGTGTTGAAGCAGGCTGCCGCCAAAACAAACGTAGCCCTCAAACAACTTGATCCAGAGGTTGGCGACCTCATCATCGCAGCTTCACAAGAAGTGCTTGATGGGCATCTGAACGACCACTTTCCGCTCCGAGTTTGGCAGACTGGAAGCGGCACTCAATCAAACATGAACACCAACGAAGTCATCGCCAACCGGGCCATTGAAATTGCCGGTGGAACCTTGGGTTCCAAATCGCCCGTTCATCCCAACGATCACGTAAACCGGGCCCAGTCGTCCAACGACACCTTTCCAACGGCCATGCACATCGCCGCTGCTGAGGCGTTTACGCACCGTCTCCTTCCCAGTGTACGCGCCCTTCGAGACGCTTTGTACGCCAAATCTGAACAGTGGGCTGGCATCGTGAAAATCGGACGCACGCACCTCATGGATGCCGTCCCCCTCACCCTCGGGCAGGAAGCCTCTGGGTGGGTGGCTCAGTTGGACGCCGATTTACGGCGACTTGACTTTGCGCTGGACGATTTGTTTGAACTGGCGCTTGGCGGTACGGCCGTTGGTACCGGACTCAACGCTCATCCGCTCTTTGCTCAGATGGTCGCTGATGAGATCGCCAACATCACCGGACTGACGTTTTGCTCGGCGGACAACAAGTTTGCCCAGCTGGCGGCCCACGACGCCATCGTGGCGGCATCTGGAGCACTCAACACGCTTGCAGTATCGCTGATGAAGATCGCCAACGACATCCGCTGGCTGGGCTCCGGTCCACGGTGCGGGCTCGGTGAACTGGCCTTGCCGGCCAACGAACCTGGCTCCTCCATCATGCCAGGGAAGGTCAATCCGACTCAATCTGAAGCCATGACCATGGTGTGCTGCCAAGTCATGGGCAACCATACCGCCATCACCATCGGCGGGAGCCAAGGCAACTTCGAATTGAACGTGTTCAAGCCGATGATGATTCACAATTTCATGCATTCTGTGGATTTGCTCACGGATGCTTGCCGAACGTTCCGGACCCGCTGTGTCGAAGGCCTCGTGGCCGTTGAAGACAACATTCAATCCCATCTGGAAAATTCCCTCATGTTGGTCACGGCCCTCAACAACCACATCGGTTATGACAAGGCGGCGAAGATCGCCAAAAATGCGCACGAAAAAGGCACAACACTCCGAGCATCGGCGCTTGAACTTGGCTACCTCACGAACGAGGAGTTTGACGCGTGGGTACGACCAGAAAAGATGACGGGCAATGCATGAAGCATTCACATGCCAGCGTTTCGTTCCGCTTGAGCAACGGTTCTTTTGACAGCAAGAGCCGTGTCGGGTGTTACCGAAATGCTGGTGATGCCGCATTCGATTAGGAACGGGGGGTATTCATCGGGAAAATCCGATGGCGCCTGTCCGCAAATGCCGATTTCCAAGCCCTTGGCGTTGAATTTTGACACAATGTCCCTGATCATTGATTTTACAGCCGGGGATCGAGCGTCGACCGGGTTTTGATACCCTTCCAAATCGTCTCGAGAAACAGCATAGACCGTCTGCACGAGGTCATTGGAGCCGATTGAACCGCCAGTCAGGTCCATCATCTCCATGAAACGATCGGCTTCAATGGCGTTTGAAGGCAGTTCAACCATCACAAAGAGGTCCGTTCCGGAGGTGGGTCCAATGTCGTTTTCTTCCAAGAGATTCTTCACCATCTCGCCTTCCTCTGGTGTCCTGCAAAACGGGATCATCAGTTGCAAATTGTCCAAGCCGAAGTCGTATTTGACGGACTTCATCGCTTCGATTTCCATCTCAAATGCCGGACGGAACTTTTCATCCAGGTAGCGCGACGCACCTCGCCAAGCAATCATTGGGTTCTCCTCCACGGGCTCAAAAATTGACCCGCCGAGCAACTCTCGGTATTCGTTTGATTTGAAATCTGAGAGGCGAACGAGCACGGGACGAGGATAAAACGCCGCACAGATCAATCCCACGCCTTCTCGGAGTTTATCGACGAACAAATCAGCCTTCCTCTCATAGGCCCATGCCCGACTGTCCAAGGACTCAACCAAGGTTCGGACCTCGTTGATGTCAACGGCCTCGAAGGACTCCTGATAGGGTTTCAGTTCATCGGGGAGGGCCCCGGATTCGACGTACGCTTTCATGGCACCGTGGTGGACAAAGGCAAGAGGATGAATGCCGAGTTCAGAAGAGAGAATGAATTCAATCCTCGCAAGGCCGACTCCATCCACGGGAAGGCGTGAATCGGCGAGCGATTTGGTTGGAAATCCGACGTTCAGTTTTATTTTGGTCTTCAATTCAAGCGATTCGTCGAAAAACACCTCTTCGATTTCAAACGGAACGTCCCCTGAGTAAACGTAACCCACGTCTCCCTCAGCACAACTGCCGGTGACGACACTGTAGTTGGGGAGATCCATGGCGTCGGAACACCCAACGATGGCTGGAATACCAAATTCACGAGCGATGATGGCCGCATGAGACGTGCGCCCACCCTTCCGGGTGATGATGAGGGAAGCTTGTTTCATCAACGGCTCCCAATCGGGCGTGGTCATCTCCGTGACGAGGACGTCTCCATCGTCGAACACCGAAAGTTCAGGTGAAATCTCTTCCCGGGACATTCCGCTGTCCAGCATTTTCCGAAGTTCTCGCTTCCCTTCCAACACCTCTGCATACGTGCGGTAGAGGCGGACCTTGCCCGTTCCAATACGCTTTCCGACGGCTTGCCCTGTGGCCATAACTCGTCCGTCATCCTTCAGTTGCTGAGCCATGATTTCGTCAATTTTGTAGACCGTCATCTTGTTGCTGCGGGCTCTGGAGTGAATCGTTTCAGGACGGGCTTGGACGATGTACAGCTCCCCGTTGATGCCGTCTTTCGCCCACTCGATGTCCATGGGTCGCTGGAAGTAATCCTCAATTTTTAGAGCCATGTGCGCCAGTTCAACGCACTCCTCCTTCGTCAACGACCAGCGACGGCGATCTTCAAAGGGAACGGCAATGGATTGAACTTCGTTTGCGGCTTCTTCATGGTACACCATCATCTGATCTTTCGATCCAAGGGTCCGATGGACGATTGGGAACTTTCCTTCCCTCAATCCTTCCTTCCAAACGGTGAAGGTGTCCGGAGAAACCACGCCTTGAACGACCAACTCGCCAAGTCCGTACGACGAACCAACGTGAATGACGCCCTCGTGCCCCGAGTCAGGATCGATGGTGAACATGACACCAGAACTGCCCTTGTCAGACCTCGCCATTTTCATCACCACAACGGCGATGGCGCTGTCCAGCGGATGCATGTTGTGTTCCAGGTGGTAACCTATGGCACGCTCCGTGAACATGCTTGCTACGCACCTCCGCCATTTTTCGATGATGTCTTGTTCACCGCTCACGTTGAGGTAGGATTCGTATTGACCTGCAAACGAAGCCTCCGCCGAGTCTTCGGTGGTGGCTGATGAGCGTACGGCAACGTCAACGCCCGGAGCGTACATCTCGCAAAGTTTCCCGTATTCCAACGCAATGGCGGAACGGATGCTTTCAGGAACCGGAGTTTCCCTCACCAGCGAGCGTGCGAGCGCAGCGCGACTGTTGAGGTTGAGATGGTCGGTGGGGTCTGCGTCCCTTAGACACACTTCAAGCGCCTCACGAAGCGTTGAGGCTTCAATCGCCGCATTGCGAAGTTCATCCACCTCTTCTGGCGCCCCAACGTTCTTCCAGGTGGCCTCCGGTATCTCGGCGGTGATGAACCGCTGAAAGGCTTCAGTGGTCAAGGTGAAGCCGTTGGGTACCTTCACGCCGATGGTGGAAAGTTTCTGAAACATCTCGCCCAAGGACGCCCCTTTTCCTCCCACCGTGGAGGTGTCGTTCATGTCGGCTTCGTTGAACCATTGGGCCAAGGGCGGGGTCTGCATGGTAGCCAACCCTCTGTGCTACTAATAAGCGCCCGTTTTTTACAAGAGAACGAACGTTGTTTTCTGTGTTTACAAAAACGACAGAGGCATCACTTTCGCAGGGCACGCAACTTCGCTTGAAGCGCCGATGTTCGGTCGTCAACCGCTTGCGAGGGTGGCGATTCTGACCCGAGACGACGAGCGAGCATCTCTCTGTCCCAGACCACGACGCTCCCGTCTTCACAGCCAACGGCAGCGCGTTGCGGCGTCCCGTGCATGGTGCGGACGCGCGAAAATTCACCGGTCGCTCTCCGGCGACCCTGATTGGTAGCCCATACGTTGACGATGCTGTTGACACCGTCGTCCCTGGCCAGCCACAACTGCGAAGCACCGTCCTGCTCCATGGCTTCCATCTGCATCGATACTGGCGCTCCATCCGATGACCAGCACATCTCGCCTTTGTCTGTACGCCCAACCGCCAGTCCAGTGTCGCTGGTTGCCACGTAGCCCTTCACCATGCACGTCACGTGCTCGATGGCGCTGTTTTCCGTGGAGAGCACCGTTCCAAGATGCGAAACGACGGCCCCATCGGTTTGTCCAAACAGTGCTTGAATCCGACCGTTTGAACCGCTGGTTGTCGGTGAAGAAGTGGGCGAGGCGGTGTGGGCAAAAGGTGGGGTGTCTGAAACATCAAGGTAGCCGCATCGTGGACGACCCAAGCCAGCGAGTAACGCATCCTCGGTTTGAACAAGAGCCCATGGCCGTTCGTCCATCCGTTCTACCCAAAGCAAGGTTCCATCGGGAGAAATACGCCACACGGCTGATTCAATGAAATCGTTGTGCTCAATGTCGTACACTGAGGAGAGAGCAACGACATCGCCTTGCCACCACACAAGTTCATCTGCGCTGCCTTCGAGCGCCAACGACCAAAGCTCATCACCGGTGGTTCGATCGAGAGAGACAACGTGCAGGCCGCTGGCAACAACGACCTGATGCTCACTCAGCGCGATGGAACTGATACGATCGGACGTTTGAGCGGTCCAACGGTGCTGACCATCTTCAGCCCAGTGGGTCAAGCACCCGTGCCATCCACCGGCAAACACGTCGTGTTCAGAAGTCACGTGAACCAATGAAACCGGTTGGTCCAAACTTCGAACCATCCATGTCGCTCCGTTCAGGTCCATGCAGCGAGGAGGACCTCCCCCGCCATAAGCAGGTCGCTCAAAGGCGTCAAGTTTGTCGGAATTGAGAACCGTCTGGTGGCGGCGAGCAAAAAAGAAAGGCTACCGTGAACAACGGGGAACACGGAAGAGGCACCATGATGACGCTCGAAGGCATTCACGAGGCACAGCAAGCATGGGGTGAAGGGATTGTTGCCATGGCATCAGCTCACCAACGCGGGGAAGA
>CAXHCG010000037.1:0-13430 GCA_964014905.1 uncultured Candidatus Poseidoniales archaeon
ACACTCGAACCTTCGTCGGCAGCGTCAGATGTGTATAAGAGACAGCATCGGTGCAACCAACCGAAGGGATGCGCTCGACCCCGCACTTCGCCGACCAGGTCGCTTCGACCGTGAGATCGAAATCGGTGTCCCAGACCGTGAAGGTCGCAGCGAAATCATGGACGTTCACACTCGACAAATGCCGATTGCTGACGACTTTGATATTTCATGGGTGCTTGACAACACCTACGGATTTGTCGGGGCAGACCTCGCTGCTCTTGTTCGTGAAAGCGCCATGCGTGCGCTCCGACGATACCTGCCAGAAATTGACCTGGAAGAGGAAACCCTGCCTCCCGAGGTTCTTGAGAAAATGGAAGTTTGCATGGAGGACTTCAAGAAGGCAATCCGTGGAATTGAACCCTCTGCCCTTCGTGAAATCTACGTCGAAGTTCCCGAAGTTGGTTGGGATGAAGTCGGCGGATTGTTGGAGGTAAAAGAGCGGCTGAAGGAATCCGTTGAATGGCCGCTTACCAAGCCAGAACTCTTCGAACACTTCGGCATCAAGCCTCCCCGAGGAATCGTCTTGTTCGGCGCACCCGGAACCGGAAAAACCCTCCTCGCAAAAGCCATTGCCAACGAAGCTCAAGCCAACTTCATCAGCATCAAAGGCCCCGAAATGATCTCCAAGTGGGTGGGGGAATCTGAACGTGCCATCCGTGAGATTTTCAAGAAGGCGAAACAATCCTCGCCCTCCATTATCTTCCTCGATGAGTTTGAATCCATTGCTTCGATGCGAAGTGGTGGAAGCGCATCGGAAGGCAGCGATGTTGGAAACCGTGTGGTCAATCAACTTCTCGCCAGCATGGACGGCGTTGAATCGCTCGACGGCGTCATTGTCGTGGCGGCCACCAACCGCCCAGAGATGATCGACCCGGCCCTCTTGCGAAGCGGCCGGTTTGAGCGCGTTCTCCACGTTCCACCGCCCGACGCAGGTGCTCGAGAGACCATCTTCCGCATTCACAGCGAAGGGATGCCACTCAGCAAGTTCTCGTTCAAGGACATCCTGACCGGCATGGATGGGTTCACCGGCGCTGACATTGAGGCCGTCTGCAGAGAAGCAGCCCTCATTTGCATGAGAGCAGGCAAAAAGAAGGTCACGAAATCACACTTTGAGGAGGCCATCTCTCGCGTCCGACCAACCGTCACACCCGACATGTTGGAGTACTATCAGAAGATGGAAACCCGCCTTACCTCGGGCTTGACAAACATCAAGCGAAACCGAGATTTCAGCCGTGGCATTGAAACCATGTGATGGTTCAACACCGACGCATTGAAGGGATTCCAGTCCACCAAGTGGAACAGGGAGCCAGAACACATGGCGATATTTGGTCGTGAAATTCTCGGAAACGCCGTTGTTGATCGCACCGGCGCCGTGATGGGTTCGCTGGTTGACCTCAGCTTTGATCTCAACACCGGCCTCATCAGTGAACTGTTTGTGGAGGTCGATGCTTCCCTTGACGCTTCTGCGCTTCCGTTTGAACACACTGGAAGCACCGTCAAAATACCTGGAACAGCCGTGGCTCGAATCGCCGAAAGCATCCACCTCAACGTGTGATGAGAAACGAAGCACGCGTGAGCATTTTCTCAACTTGGGTGGACAACCTTCTAAAGTCGCGAGGGGGCGTGTTTGAGACGGGAATCCTCCCGCGTGATTCGTATGCTCGGTCTCCCCGCTAACCTCAATGTCAGAAGGGTCGCCCTTCAGGCATCGTTTTGGGCGGTCATGATGATTTTGCTGAGCACCATCCTTCTGAACTTCATCAACATCAGTGCCACAGACCAACTCTCTGCCTACGACGATGATTGGAACGACATGTCTGCCTTCCGTGAGGACATCAAATCAATGGGCATCGAAACGCGTTCATTGGTTAGCAGCCCTCTTCTCCTCGCCGATATTGAAGACCCCCGCAACACCACCTATGTTCTTGCAGGGGTTGAGCGAGACACGCTCTCGCTGCCACAGTTTGACGATGAGGGGTTCATCACCATCGCTTCTGGAAACGGGTACTCTCCGTCAGAAATCAATGCCATCGTTGAATTCGTGGAAGCCGGAGGGACGGCGATGGTGTTCGAGGACTATGGATACGCCAACACCATCGCCGAAGCTTTTGGGATCCGGTACACTGGGGAACAAGTCTTTGACACGACCTACGCTACTGAGTTGGATTTCAATTACATCTGGATGTGCGTTCAGACCAACCCTTGCGGCATGAACGGAACGCAACTCGACCCTTCCACGCTCACCACGCATGAACGCTGGGCGGAGGTGGGCGGACCGGGGGAACACCCTTGCTCGGTGCTCGATGAACAAACCTTCGGCCCGGGAGAGGCAGCCTTGTGCGAACAACACATGATCAACGGTCGCGTGGATTACAACGGCTCGTACCAGTTGCTGCTCAACAACATTACTGGATTGGAGGTGATACCGGGCGTTCGTGGTCCACTGTCTGAAGTCGCTGTTCGTGCGCTGACCAGCAACGAAGCGACCGTTGACGTCAACGGTGATGGTGAAATTTGGGTCGGCAATGAAATTACGCCGGAGACCCCCGATCGATGGGGCCAGTTCAACCTCAGCATCGAAGTGTGTGCTCGAGCCAGTTGCTCGCCATCCGACGGTGGGCGAATCATGTTCGTTTCCGACGGTTCAGCCCTCATCAACGCCATGTATGACTACGAAGGATTCAACGAAGGCAAGTACGGTCCAACCGACACGATGATGCCTGCCAATGACAATCGCAAGTGGGCGCTTGACTTCATTGCGGAGGCACTCATGAGCGAATTGATTGACGAAGTCGGACAACCTGCCGAGAATGCCATGGTTATTTTTGACGAATCACGCCACCCCCAAAGTGCTCTTGCTGCAGATTCTTACAACACGGTTTACTTTCTGCTGGTGTACTTCACCGGAGAAGGGCTAGCGATGCTCCTCCTTTTCCTCATCTTGTTCATCACCTTTGAAGCCGTGCTCATCAAAAAGCGAGATCCAGAACCATGGAGGCACGTCTTCAGCATCATCTACTATGGCTTTGGTGATGCGAATCGATACGCCTACTATTCCAAAGTGGAGAAAATCCGACAAGTCTTCCTTTCAAAGGTCCGCAACCAAAACGGATTGAACCGTGAAGAATTCCAAGCGATGCAAGCCAATGAACTGGTCTCCATGATCAGCGACCCGGTCCTTGCGAAATTTGCGGTTGAATCCAGCAACAAGTACACGTTGGAACAGACGGTAGCGCTGGTCAAGCGCATCAAAGCGTGGGGACGCCAGTGAGGTGAGAAGATGTGGACTCGTAAGGCAGCCTTCACGTTCACCGGTGGAATCGCTTTGGTTCTCATCGGAATGATGATTTCGAATCAACAAATGATGATTCTCGGGTTGAGCCTTATCGCCTTCATCGTGGTGAACTCATGGATTTCAGGCCACGGCGACGTGGAGGTGCAGCGTACGCTCTCAGCCGATAACCTCTACAAAGGCGACGACCTGTACGTGGAACTGCTCGTCACCAATCGGAGCAACCGAAAGACCCAGATGTTGGACATTTACGACAACATCCCGCACGAGATGAAGCTGCGAAGCGGTCTCAACCAGATGCAACTCAATCTCAAACCGGGTGAAAGTGCCCGGATTCGCTATGTTCTCCGCTGCCCACTTCGCGGCCACTATTCAATTGGACCTGTTTCCCTCCGAGCTCGAAACACCTTCAATCTCGGTGTCGAAGAAATGTACGTTGACCACCACAGCGATATCGTCATTTTCCCTCAAATCAAGGACATTGAGGAGGCCTTCCTTCGAAGCCGCACGCCCAAGATGTACACCGGGGCTACCACCCTGCGCACTCCGGGGCAAGGATCCGAATTCTACTCGCTTCGAGAGTACGTTCCCGGTGACCCTTTCAAGAACATCAACTGGAAGGCCTTCGCTCGTACAGGGGATTTGATGGTGAACGAGAAGTGCCGAGACGCAGTCACCGACCTCTACCTCATTCTTGACAGCAGGGATTTAGCCCGCATCGGAACGGTATTGAAAAATCCACTTGAAATGGGAACGGTCTCTGCAGCCAGCCTTGCAGCGTTCTTTTTGAAGCGACGAGATTCAGTTGCTCTTGCCATATACGACGAAAAACTCGCCTATTTGCCTCCGGATACCGGAGACAAGCAGTATTTCAAAATCCTGAGTGCGCTTGCTGGAGTTCGTCCAAAAGGCGCCATGCCTCTTCAAGCGGTTACAAACTCACTGAGCGGACGATTCAGCCGAGGCAGCCCCGTCTTCATCATCTCTTCATGCGAAGGCGACGGAACAGTGCCTGCAGCGGTCCGGGATTTGGTTGGGCGTGGACACGAAGTGACCGTGCTCTCCCCCTCCAGCGTTGACTTTGAGCGGTTGGTCAGTCGGATTCCTCGCATGTCCTATGAGGTGCTCAAACTCGAACGTCAGAACCGTCTCACAACTTTGGCAGGCTCCGGCGCACAGGTCATTGATTGGATGCCGGACATGGATTTGTCGCAGGCGTTAATGCAGGTAAGGGGGTATTGAGATGGCTGGTGAAGTTGGTCTTCAATCGGATGTCTATCTTGACGGGGTGGCGAAACCCCGTACGCTTCACCTCAAGATGCTCCGTCGTCAGTGGCAGATCATCGCTTTGCAAATTGTGGCGACGGTCGCCCTCCTCGGAATGTACCTCGAAGTTGTCTCCACCTACGTTGTGGGGTCAATTGACCACACCATCCTGTTCGATTCCATTGAACTCTTGATCTCGGATCAGTTGCCACTCGGCGATTGGCTCACGGGTGAAGGACGCAGCGGAATGGGACGTTTCTTTGTGCCGTTGGTGCTGGGTTTGGGACTTGGTGGAATCATGGCGTTTATCGCCTTCCAATCCCCCAAAGTTCAGCAACGGATCAAACTTGGATTCATCGTCGGGCTGATTGTTCTCCTCGTTGGTCGTCTGGTTCTCTCTTGGTTTGCAGGCATGCTGTTTTCCTTCGACCTCCGATTGCCAACCGACGGTGAACTTGAGACATTGCAGTGGCCACTGTTGATGATCATGTCCCTTCTGATTTTGTTCATCTATCTCCTCCCAGTCATCATGGGGACCCGTGGAATTTGGGGCCTTTCTCGTCGTTCCATCGCCTGGGCGATCGGGTTCACGCTTCTCTTCCTTGGCATACACGCCATCCTCACCTTCCCGCTCATCAAGGCTCAACTCGGATCCTACGGTGGCACACTTGCAACGCTTGAAAGTCAGACATCGGACCCAACCATCGGTCTGTTTGGGCTTAATCTTGTCACTCAGGAACAGTTCAATTTAATCCTCATCGCCGTCCTCATCATGGTCTTTCAAGAGGCGAGCTACGGTGTCATTCGAAACCTCGAGTATGCTTTCCGCCTCCCTGAATCCTGCAAGCGGGACCCCGAGTACGTCCGTCAAATGGACAACGTCCTCAACACCCACCTTCGACATACCTTCCTGTTTTTGGGGCTGACAGGGATTGCAACCATGGTCGCGCTTGGCTTCCACAAGGTGCTGCTCACCGTTGTTTCAGACACCACTGGAAGCCAATGGGCTGGGCAAGTTTCGGAGTCAATTGAACTCACCCTCACGTACGGATTGGTGATCTCCGCCCTCTTGTTCCTCAGCATCATGGCTGTTTTGAGGTTCTTCATCCCTTGGCAGCGCGTCATTGGTTTCATTCAGTCTCGAACCAATCGAGTACAGGCCGAGCCTGAAACAAAAGAGTTCATCCAACTATGAGCGCAACGACCGTTGGATTGTTCGCCCAATGAGTTCAATGCTTGTCAACAAAGCCAAAGGAAACACAACGTAGGCGAGCATCACGCCAAGAACACCATGGTCAACGGCCGCTTGAACGTCTGCCCGGAACACCGCGAAAACAACCACACCTGCAAGAAGAAGGAGGCGTTCAATCCAAAGTGGATAGCTGGAGCCTTCTTGTTCTTTACGACCCATCAGCGTGGTTGCTTCGTCCGCCATACTCATCATCAAAATTCAATGTCTGAAAGGCGAGACTCGAGGTCGGCCAGTGCTGAGTCTGCTCCTGTTGGGGCGGGCGTTGGTGTGTGAGCAATGCGATGGCTCCGCTCAGCATCAAGTCGAGCGAGTTCCGCCTCAAGCTTGGCTCGCTCATCGTCCAACGCGTGCATCGATTCGATGGAAGTCGAAGATGCAGACGTTCCTGGCGTTTCTGCGTCGATTGAATCTTCGGGGGCCCCATCGGTCGGTGGTGGGAGGGGTGACCAACCCTCGTCGTCAATGGCTTCCTCCGAGCCTGCATCAGCGCCCGACACCACCTCTGCCTGAAGCAGGTGAGGCTCCAAATCGCTGAGCATCGCTTCGTTCACCGGGAGTCGTTGTTCTGCCGGAATCGACTCCCGCTCAAACGGTAGGAGTCCATCCCGCTGGAAGTCCCACATCGATCCACTAGGACGGCCGCCGGTCAATCCTGAGGCATCGAGCTGGGTGATGAGTTCTTCAAGAACCCGTGCGGTTTCTTCCAATCCTATGGCTTCTCCAGCGTCCCGCTGATCGGCCTCAAGATAGATGTCATCCAAGGCGACTTGGATGAGTTTTCGGGTCCCCATGGCCAAGGTTGGTAGGGCCTCTGGTCGCTGGCAATTGGCCATGAGTGCCTGCACCTCGTGCGAGGGTGCGCCAAGGCGTTCTACCTGTTCGAGGACGTTTCGGATTCGCCGAAGCATCGTGATGGACCGGTCATAATCTTCGAGCAGGTGCTCCAAATCAACCACAACGTGATTGACGGTTTCCCCCAGTTGGTGCTCAAGACGTTGCTGGACCGACCAGCGGGCCAATCCTCGAACGGCTCCTGCTGTTTGTGGAACCTGCCGTTCCAGAAGGGTCATCACTTCCGAGGAGAGCAAATGCCTGGGTGTCGAGGCGACGTGGTCAACGGTGCCTTGGATGACTTGTAGCGCTCGCTCCACGGCTCTGTCCAACATCGTGACAGAGTAGCCAAGGCTGCGTGCATGCTCGAGGCGTTCAAGCACGGGGCCAAGTCCTTGGAAGGTGTTGTTGTCATCGAGCAAGGCTTGCGCCAGGGGCTCTTCTGCGAGACGGGCACGAAGCCGTTCAGCTTCTTGGATGTCAGCCAGGGCTTCTTCGTGGGCTTCTGACAACGAGGTGGCTTTGTTCACCAGTGACGACAATTCAGCCTCAGCATGTCCACGGCGAGCACCAAGGTCTCCGAGTTCTCGTAGAACCTGTCGTCGTTCATCCATCAATTCCCGCAGCTCTGCTTGGATGTTGGAACGACGTGCTTCATCTTCAGCACGTCGAAGACGGTCTTCTTCGGTTCGCTGTCGGGCATGTTTCTCCTCCGTTCGAACCGAATCCAGTTCAAGATTGCTGACGTGGACCTGCTCTTGAACACCGATCAAATCTGCTTGTGCTCGAGCGTGCCGTTCCCGACTGGTGCTCACTTGTTCGCTGAGGACACGCAGACGTCGTTCTTCGTCATCGCTCTGCTTTCGAATGGTGTCAAGGCGTTCACTTCCTTCCGAAAGGTTTGCTTGTAATTCCGCTTCCTTGAGCGAGAGTCCTTCGATCATGGCTTGCAATTCCGCACTGCTTTCCGCTTCTCCGATGGCTTTGGCAAGCTCTGCAGCCCGCTGGCTAACCTGGTGCTCCAACTCGTTAACCCGACGGACCAAGCGTTCGGCACGCGACTCCGCTTCTTCCCATTGCCCACGGGCTTGCGCAAGGTCAACCTGCATGCTGTTGAGCTGAGCATGGGCTTCCTCGAGAGCTGTGGTGTTTTCCTGACGGGATTCCGAGGCCTCCCTCGCAACAATTTGAGCGGCTTCCTTTTTCTTTTCCAGCGCCTTTAGCTGAGTTTCCAAAACGGACCGTTCCTTGTTCAACTGGTCGAGGGATTGTTCCGCTTTCTCCAGTTTTCTTCGCAAACCAGCATCAACAGCACTCACCGCTTCGTCTCGCATGACTGGGAGCGGTTCTGCGATGTCTGCACCATCGGATTTGAACTTCATTTTGGCTCGGGCTAGTCGGAGGGTTTCCAGACCGGCTTCAAAACCAAGCATGTCTTCCAGCATCGCCTTCAACGAGGCTTGGCGCGCCTCGGAACGTGTGCGTACCGTGGACAAGGACTGAATGAAGTCAGCGATGGAGAACGGGTCGACCGTTCCAGACTTGGCTGAAACGATGGTTCCAGCAGGGAACCGAATAAGTTGCACCTTTCGTTTTGCCTCAGTCAGGACCATCATGGCCTTTTCTTCACCGTCGAACGCTGGAGCCCAAAGGGCAACAGGAACACCTCTGGACAACACCAATGATACCGCTTTGCTCGAGGAACCCGACTGGATATGACCCGTCACTTCCTCTTCCATCCCCGCTTTGAGCATTGAAACCACAGCATCCGGACCTCCCCGTCCTTCTCGCAACGTGAACCCTTCTGGCATCTTTGCCCCGTGTGCGCCTGCCGATACGATTTCACCTTCAAGGCTGATCGATGCAGAGGATAACAATCGGGCATGGTTGGCATCTTTTTCTGTCCAGACCGCCAGTGAAATTTCACCGCTACGGGCCAGCAACAACGCCCCACTCTCGGTGTGAAGGGTCCAATGGCTCTGTCCATTCATCCCCCAACCGTTGTGTAATTCTTGCCCACCCATGCCGTTCATGAGTTCGTGAAGTTCACTGGCCAGGCGTTCCTCTTCGCCTAAACCGGGAAGGTCCCCAACGTGGTCGATGAGCATCCCGCTGTCAATGGCCATGGCTCCTCGAACGGTTGTGTGTTCGGCGAGGGTGCGAATGACGGTCGAGAGGTCACGGGCCAACAACCGCTCAACGGCGTTTGTGCTCGATTTGAGTCCCTGACGGTCGGCTTGGTGAACAAAGGCTTCAGGGATCAACTCAGCAAGGGCACCGAGCCCCCCGATGGTGTACGACCAAGCGAGGTGGCGGACTTTTTGCTCTGCTTCAAAACTCTCCAACGATGCTTTGGCTTCAATGCCTCCAAGGAGCACATTCTTTTTGTCCGATTCGGCGAGGTAGCCAACGACCCTTCCCGCACGAATCAACCGGTGCCCTACCGGCGTTTTTCGCCGACCGGCGTAGGTTGAAATGATTCCATGAGCAAACGGCTGTAGAACGCCTTCTTCAAACGCAATCGTTTCGGTCACTGGTTTTCCAAATGGTAATTCAAACATCTTCGTTCACCTACATTTCTTGTGTTGTGGCCAATTGTTGTCGCAAGTGGTCCATGACATGGCGCCACCTGGCAATGTTACCGTTCGCCCCTGAGAGCAAGACGATGCGATACGGGGTCAGAATGTCAACAAAGGCTTGCGCTTCCCCCTCCACCCAGACCTCTTGCAGGTCGCCATGCGTGCAGCCCTGAGCCACATCGAGAGCGGCGACGGTTAATTCAACAGCTCGTTCGGTGTGAGGGAGTTGACCTTCGGTTGCGACGCTCGACATGAGTTTCCCACGGTCGTCGATCATGGTTGCTTGATGCACCCCATCGACTCTGAGGAATTCACTCAACAAGCGCTGTAGCATGGATGCTCAATCTTGCTGACAGCGCTGTAGCCTTCAAGAAGTTTTGCGCTTGGGCGCTGGTTTTTGTCGGTTTGGGCACCCTTTGCTATTTTCCAACTGGAAATGACGATTTTTCGTTTTCTTGAAGGCCTTGTGCAATCGCCCCGGTGCTCTGAATTTCACGAAATGGAGGTTTCCTCTGCTTCTGTTTTTACAATGCAATAATCTTATTTCTGAATTGGAAATTCAAATTATCAATTGAAATAATAGTAAAAAAATCTCGGCTTTCGAACCCAACATTCTGCCGCTGAATTGAAACCCAAGACCCGGCGAGGCCTGTTCATGGGGGCAGGGGCGACGGGGGAGTTGTTTACCGTTCCTCGGTGCGATTCATGCGACAAACCTGCCGTGGTCGAACAAGCGTATTCAGGACGAATACTTTGTGGGAAACACCTCGCTAAATCCGTACGCAAAAAAATCAGCAAGGAACTTCGCCTTCAATTGCCTCTGAATGAGAGGGAACACACCACGATCTTGGTGGCTGTTTCGGGCGGAAAAGATTCAGCCGTTCTTTTGGATGCGATTGTTGATTTGGTTGGCAAGCGCCGAGACGTCACCATCGTCGCTGGCACCGTCGACGAAGGCATCGAGGGTTACCGCCCCCCATCCATCGAATGCGCCGCATCCCTGTGCGAACGCCTCGGTGTTGAGCACATCGTGGTGAATTACCCTGAATTGTCGTTCATTGCAATGGACGAAGTGGTTGAGCGCCTCCCAACGGTGTCCTCAAAGGACAACAACGCACCTCGTATGGCGTGTTCCTATTGCGGGGTGTTCAGGCGTCAAGGCATTAACCATCTCGCAGAAAAGATCGGGGCAGACGTGATCGCGCTCGGTCACAACCTCGACGACATGGCTCAAACCGTCTTGATGAACATGGCCAATGCCGACATTGAACGGACCCTCCGTTTGGCACCGCACACCAGTACGCCCGTGGACGGTCTTGCACCCAGGATTGTTCCGTTGCGGTGGGTCCCCGAGCAAGAGATCCACCTCTATGCGCTTCACAAGGAATTGCCAATGCACCACGAAGAGTGTCCCAATGCCCGAGGTGCTCTCCGATGGCGGCACCGCGAGATGGTTGCGCACATGGAAGCAGACGTGCCCGGAACCCGGCACGGATTGGTTCGAATGGCGGACCAAATCAAGGGCCTGCGAGACCAAATCGTTGAGTTGGGAGGTGCGGGACAACGCCCCGCCCCACCCACGCCGTGTCCCCGTTGCGGCAGTCCTAGTTCCGGCGCTCAATGCAAAGCCTGCGACATGCGCGACTTGCTGGGTGTGGACGGGGATTAGAGAACATTGTTCGCTAGTTCATCCAGTTCTTGGGGGCGGCCACAATAATGGCAACGCAATTCAAGCGGAGAACGGGAGAAAATCTTCAACCGATGAGCGAGCGGTTCCCGAAGGTTGGACGTGATGCAGTTTGAGAGGGTACAGCGAACGACGTTGACGATTTCTTCGCCAAGTTCAATGGTCAATTTCTCAGCCACGCTGTAGGCTCGGATGATGGCAACATGGGCATCCGGTGCCACGAGGGCCAATCGGTTGAGCTCGTCTTGATTCAGTTCGCGGTCTTCGACTTTGATGATGTCCTTGGTCCCCATCTTTTTCGATGGAACGTTCATCACCAAGGAAACCGGTACGGAGGTTCCCTTGTTGATGCCGAGCATTTCGAGGACACGCATGGCTTGCCCTGCCGGGATGTGGTCGATGACCGTGCCGTTTCGAATGGCAGTTACACGGCGCATGTTGTGTTCTTGGGACATCAAGCCTCACCCCCAATCGAGGCGGGCACCTCGACATTGAGTAGACGGCATAACAACGACATGCGGGCCACAACGCCATTGAACGCCTGCTCAAAGTAGCGGGCGTGGCGGGTTGCGTCAACGGAAGGGTGGATTTCGTCAACCCGGGGAAGAGGATGCATGATGATCATGCTTTCTTTGGACCCTTCGAGGTTTGAAGCATGAAGCTTGTATGCTCCAGCAACTTTGGTGTATTCGTCTTCATCGGCAAAACGCTCTTTCTGGATGCGCGTCATGTAAACAACGTCCGCTGTGTCAATGGAACCCAACAGATCCTCGGTTTCGGTGACCTTAGCACCGTGGGCGTTCAAGTCGGAGACAATTTCACGCGGCATTTTGAGCAATTCAGGGCTGGCGAAGATCAGTTCACAGCCAAACCTCGTGAGGGCGTGGCTTAGCGAGTGCACGGTTCGGCCGTAGCGAAGGTCCCCTGCTAGAATCACTTTCAAACCGTCCAGTCGGCCATGAGCCTGACGAATGGTGAACAGGTCGAGCATGGTTTGTGTCGGGTGATGACCTGCGCCATCGCCCCCGTTGAGGATTGGGACTCGGGCTGCATCCTGTGCGTACTGCGCAGCACCTTGGCGTGGGTGTCGCATGGCAATGATGTCGGTGTACCCGTCGACCATCTGGATGGTGTCAAACAGCGTCTCGCCTTTCACGACGGAAGAGGTCTTCACATCGCCGAGGTTCACGACATCGCCGCCCAAGCGCTTCATTGCGGTTTCAAACGACATGCGGGTGCGTGTGCTTGGTTCAAAGAACAGGTTTCCCAGAATTTTTCCTTGCAACAAGGGGAGGTAATGTTCTCCTTTGGCCACTGGAAGCAAGCGTTCTGCATCGTCCAAGATGCTCAAAATTTCCTCGTTGGATAAATCATCCATTGTAATGAGTCCCGGCATGGTGTTCCCTCGGTTTAGAATACAACCCGATAACACCCTTGAACATTCCCGATGATTCGTCTTGACTTCCAGCGCTCATTCGGACAGGGCATCGGAGTGATTATGGAGGAACGGTGCCGACGTTGAAGTCATGGTGTCGTGGGCGGATGCGGATGCAGCCGTTGAAGCCGAACGTTCACGACGCATCAAACGCGTTGAAACCATCACCCTCACCACGGCGCTCACGCTCTTGCTGTGTGCAGTGTGGCTTGCCTGGCCTTCTCTCCGGAGTCTCATGAACGGCGATGGGGTCGTGTTGACGAATTTTGGACCCCCACTCGTGTTGTTGATATGGGGGATTTTTGTTCAGGATTTAACCCTCGATGACGCAACGGCGCGTGCCCGAGTCGCTTCTGCGGCCACCGTTGCTTGGCCAATGTTGCTTTGCTTGGGCGCGCTCGGCTTTGAGCAAAACCTCTCGGCCATAACGTTGGGAAGCGTTCTCGTCATGTTCGCTGGCGTCATGTGCCGTCAATGGTCTCATCGAACGATGCGTGGGAACTTTGGTGTTCTTCGCTACCGCGCTATTTTGACCGGTATCGGCTCCTTATCGGCCGTTGCTTTGACCTTGACAAACGGAGGAGCCTTCACCACGCTCCCTGGAACAATAGCGGGTTTGGTTTGCGTGGTGGCCGTTGTTGACACGGTGTACTCCTGGACCACGGGGGATGACCAAAAGGCTGAGCGAAAGCACTTCAGAAAGCGCTTGGATCACTTGGAGAATCGGCTTTTGGAACTCAAAGCGCAAGGCGCTGCCGTAGCCCAAGCGGCCAGTTTGCTGACCACGGCCAAAGAAGAAGGCCATCTTGACCCCGTGTACGGCATGCGTCTGCTCGATGAAAGCGAGGAAGACATGGAACGGGCCTTGTCCTTTGCCGACGATGTAGAAATCATCCGACAGGATGCTTTGAGTTCGGTTGAACAAGCGGAAACCATCGCCCCGGTGGTCAAGCGTCCCCGAAAGGCGTATGAAATGGGTGAGCGGGAGGTGAACCTCGGTTCCTGTCTCTTATACACATCTGACGCTGCCGACGAAGGTTCGAGTGTAG
>CAXHCG010000038.1:0-12190 GCA_964014905.1 uncultured Candidatus Poseidoniales archaeon
AGATTATCAGCGGTCTCGTGGGCTCGGAGATGTGTATAAGAGACAGTGTCGCGGCCCTGCATCCCGTCCATCAAGGTCAGCATTTGAGCAACGACGCGCCGCTCCACTTCGCCGGAGACGTCCTCACGCTTCGGGCAGATTGAGTCGATTTCGTCAATGAAAACGATGGCTGGGGCATTATCAGCTGCCTCATCAAAGATTTCACGAAGTTGCTTTTCAGATTCGCCGTAGTACTTTGAGATGATTTCTGGACCGTTGATGACCTTGAAGTGAGCGTTTGTTTCGGTCGCCACGGCTTTGGCGATCATTGTTTTTCCTGTTCCCGGGGGTCCGTGCAACAGCACACCCTTGGGGGGGTCAATGCCGAGCCGGCGGAACAATTCGGGGTGCTTGAGCGGGAGTTCGATCATCTCACGGACTTTTTGCAATTGTTGCCCAATGCCTCC
Source organism: uncultured Candidatus Poseidoniales archaeon (assembly GCA_964014905.1). Taxonomy (GTDB): domain Archaea; phylum Thermoplasmatota; class Poseidoniia; order Poseidoniales; family Poseidoniaceae; genus Poseidonia. The sequence goes on from CAXHCG010000038.1 coordinate 447, forward strand.
GACGTCCTCGTAGGTAATGCCTTCTGATTGACCGACATCTTCCTCTGCGACGGCTTCGTCTTTGATGATGATTTCAGTATCGGTGGTGACGACCACGATACCTTTGGGCACCGTCTGAACCACAGCGAAGGGGAGGGCTTCTGCAAAGAGGGTCATCCCCGGAATGAAAATCCGGTCGCCCGCAACCACCGGTCGCTTGGCCAGACCTCGCTTTGCAAAGCCTTCGATGCCGGGGCCAAACTTCACTTTCTGCTTGTTGGCCATGACCGGAGAGATGGTGAGTTTTGTGCAGGTTTTTGCCTCAACCTTTCGAACCGTGACACGGTCGCCGAGGCTGACGCCTGCGTTCTTTCGAATGATGCCGTCCATGCGAATGATATCCATTTTGGCGTCCTCTGGTCGACTTCGCCAATAGATGGCCGCCGTAGAGCGTTCATCGCCGCTGATTTCGACAAAGTCTCCTGGCTTGAGGGCCAAGCCCATTTCGGAGGAGATTCTGGCTCGCCCGAAGCCCACGTCGGATGGGATGGCTTTGGATACGCGCAATTCTATGGTGTCGTCTTTGTCTGCCATGTGTCTCCCTCTCTTACGAATGAACCATTTACGGTATATAATGAAATTCAACCGGGCCTTTGGTCTGTCCGCAGAGAAGTCTACGGATGGGCCACTATAAACCCAAGCCCGAGAGTCTTTCAACCTCGGATGAAGATGCAAACCTTTCATCCATCACATTGAAGAGACGGGTCAAGGTCGCAAAACCCATGGTTCACGTTCTTGAAACCGGTTTGGAATACATGGAAATCAACAACCCCAACGGCAAACCTGCCGTTCGAGGGTACAACATCATCAACGGACAGTTGGCCTCAGCGAGCGACAAGGGGACGTTCTCGTCAGCCAATCCTGCCCTCCTCGCTGACTGCCTCGGTGAATTCCCGTTGTCCACTCGGGACGATGTTCACGAGGCACTGCATGCCGCCAGGGCGGCGTTTCCAGACTGGGCCGCCACCCCTGCACCGACACGAGGTCAAATCATCGGAAACATGGGCCGTTTGCTCATGGAGCACAAGGAGGCCCTTGTCGCCTTAGAAACCCGTGAAATCGGAAAAACCCTCAAAGAATCAGGCGGCGAAATTCAGGAAGCGATCGACACCTGTTTGTTCTTCCAATCCGAAGGTCGACGACTCTACGGCCAAACCGTGAATTCTGAATTGCCGGACAAGGAGTTGTTCACCTACCGCCGACCGCTCGGTGTTTGCGGCATCATCAACGCCTGCAACTTTCCATCGGCCGTGCCGTTTTGGAAGATGATTCCTGCCATCATGTGCGGCAACACCTGTGTGTGGAAAAGCCCACAAGATGCGCCACTGCTTTCGTTTGCCCTTGCCCGCATCATGCACGAGGCTGGCCTGCCCGACGGCGTCATCAACCTCGTCCACGGCAAAGGAAGCGGTGCGGGACAATACCTCGTCGACGCTGTCGATGAAGGTCTGGTCAACAAGATTTCGTTCACCGGGTCCACGGGTGTCGGAAAGATGATCGGCGAGATTTGCGGGCGAAACTTGGTCTCGTGTTCCCTCGAACTGGGCGGCAAAAATCCACTCGTTGTCATGCCGTCTGCCAACCTGAACAACGCTGTTGAAGGGGCCTACTGGGGCGCCTTCGGCACAGCTGGACAACGATGCACGAGCCTTGGGAACCTTATCCTCCACGAAGACATCTACGACGAATTCATGGAGATGTTCATGAAAAAGGTCAAGACGACCCGGATTGGTAACTCCCTCGTTCACAACGACGTCCTCTACGGACCGATGCTCTCCGAGAAATACGCCAAAGATTTCCTCAACGATCTTGAGATGGTCAAAGCAAGCGGCGCCACGCAACTTTGGGGCAAAGGCCCAATCACGGCCGACAGCGCTCCTGACCACTTCCTTGGCGATGCGACAGAAGGCGTCTTCATGTGGCCGCACGTCTTTGCCGACGTGACCGAGGACATGGATTGCTTCCACGAGGAAATTTTCGGACCCGCAGTCACCGTTGTCAAGGCCAAAGATTTCGACCACGCACTCCACTTGGCCAACGCCAGCCCTTACGGACTCTCCTCGGCCATTTACACCAACGACCGGCTCGAAGCCTACCGCTACAAGACCGGCATCAAAGCGGGCATGACGGGCATCAACAATTCAACCACTGGAGCCGAAGCACACCTGCCGTTTGGTGGCGTCAAAGGCTCGGGTAACGGCACCCGTGAATCAGGCATTTGGGTGATTGAAGCCTACTCGTACTGGCACGCAGTGAACGATGAATTGTCTGGAAAACTTCAGTTGGCCCAGATGGACGTCGATGAGATTGAAATGGTCGAAGCCGAAGTGGATTGGTCAGAATTGGCCTGATAATCTTCCAAAATCGCTCTGCGGCTCAATAGTGAACCTCAAAGACCCTGCGGCACTCGGATGGAATGTTCCCACAGGGAACACGGGTGAATTGCATGGGTGAAGGCATTAAACTCCCGGTCCTGAACGGACTGGGTCGCACGAACCGTATCGACAATTGGTGGAGCCAGCCTGTAGCGATGGGAACGGGCCTAACCGCCGCTCTCATCTACACCTTTTGGCGGTTGTTTTTCTACGATGCGGACATCTCCTACAAACTCCACGGAAGCACGGTGATGTCGCCCATTTTCTCTCCAAATGTCCTCGAATGGGACCTGTTCGGACTCTCGGCTTGGAACCACCCTGAATGGGTAAATGCGGCGATTCTCGTCCTCTGGATTCCTTTCGGATTCAGAGGTACCTGCTACTACATGCGCCGTGTGTATTACCGAACCTTCTTTGCCAGTCCAACAGCGTGCTGGGTCGATGAACCCGACATCAACAAAGCCATTGGCTATCAAGGAGAGCGGAGGATGTTTCTCTTCAACAATCTTCACCGCTACTTCCTCTACGCTGCCATCATCATCATTCTGATCAAATGGTGGGACGTCACCCACACCATGCACTTCCATTCCGCCGCACACGAAGGATTCGGCGTTTCCATCGGAACGTTTGTGATGGGTTTTGAGGCCTTTTTACTGACGATGTACGTCACGTCGTGCCACGCCCTACGCCATCTTGCTGGAGGCATGCTGGACCGGTGGACGTCGAGCATCAGTCGTGTCCGTGGTGTGCTCTTTGGCAAGATAAGCATCGCCAATCGCTCCCATGGATTTTGGTTTTGGACATCACTATCCTTTGTATTCCTCGGCGACATCTGGGTGCTACTGGTCGCAGAGGGCCAGGTCAACGACACGGTGTTTTTTTCAATTAAGGTGATGGGATGAGTGAGAGCATTACGAACCACGAATACGATGTCATCGTCATCGGTGCAGGAGGGGCTGGCCTGCGCGCCGCCATCGAAAGTGCGCGAAGCGGTGCAAAGACGGCCATCATCACCAAATCCCTGCTCGGCAAAGCCCACACCGTCATGGCTGAAGGTGGGTGTGCTGCGGCCCTGCAAAACGCCGACCCACGGGACGGTTGGAAGGTTCACTTCCACGACACGATGAAAGGGAGCAAATGGCTCGCAAATTGGCAAATGGCAGAATACCACGCTAAGGAAGCCCCCGACCGTGTTCGAGAGCTGGAACAGTGGGGAGCCGTCTTTGACCGCACTCGAAAAGACCTCATCAACCAGCGAAATTTCGGTGGACACACCTTCCCCCGCTTGGCTCACGTCGGCGACGCAACCGGTTTGGAAATCATCCGCACCCTTCAGGAACGAGGCATTCACGAGGGCATTGACATCTTCATGGAATACACGGTTCGCACCCTCCTCAAGGAAGGCGACCGAGTCACAGGATGCGTTGCCTACACGCGAGTTGAAGGCGATGTTCACGCCTTCTCAGCCAAGTCCGTTGTTCTTGCAACCGGCGGCATCACGCGTTGCTGGTCGGTCTGTTCTGGCTCGTGGGAATACACCGGCGACGGTCATGCTTTGGCGCTGTGGGCGGGTGCAGAGCTCCGTGACATGGAATTCGTTCAATTTCATCCAACTGGAATGGTGTGGCCGCCCTCCGTTCGGGGCATTCTCGTGACGGAAGGCGTCCGGGGCGAAGGTGGCCGATTGACCAACAGCGAAAACAATCGATTCATGTTTGATTATGTTCCCGAAATGTTTGCAGGAGACCATGCAGACACCATCGAAGAAGCCGATCAATGGGTCGAAGAAGTGGTCAGTGGAAAGCTGGCTACCGTCCGACGTCCGCCCGAACTGCTAACCCGAGACGTTGTAGCCAAGGCCATCAACTCCGAAGTGAAAGCAGGAAGAGGTTCGCCTCATGGCGGAGCGTTCCTGGACATCTCGCACCGGGGAGAGGAGGCGATTTTGAAGAAATTGCCCTCCATGCACCACCAATTCAGGGAACTCGCCGGAGTTGACATCAGCAAAGAACCAATGGAAGTCGGTCCCACCGCTCACTACGTGATGGGAGGCGTCCGCGTCAACGCTGAGTCGCAGGAAACCACCGTGCCAGGACTGTTCGCGTGCGGCGAAGTCGCCTCTGGCCTTCACGGTGCAAACCGCCTCGGTGGCAATTCACTCTCCGACCTCATCGTGTTTGGCAAGCGAGCCGGTGAATACGCCGCAAAGCGAGCCAAGGACCTTGCACAACCCACCATTGACGAAGCACAGGTCGGACGAGCCATTGACGACATGCTCGCTCCGTTGATGCGAGAAGGCGGTGAAAACCCCGGTCTCATTTACGATGACATGCGCGACATGATGCAAGCCAAGGTTGGCATCATCCGAACCAAGAGCGAGTTGGAAGAGGCCTTGGAGGACATCAAGGTGTTCAAACAGCGCGCCCTTGCCTGCTCCTCAGGAACCTCACGGAAGTACAATTCAGGTTGGCATCAGGCCCTTGACCTGATCAACATGGCCGATGTGTCCCTTGCCGCCACATTGGCGGCCATCACCCGCGAAGAAAGCCGTGGCGGCCACACACGGGACGATTTCCCGACCCCCGAAGATGAGTACTGGGGTCAAACCTTGAACATCATTTGGATGGAGAACGGGGAAATGAAAATCCGACAGGAGCCGTTGGAAGAAATGCGCAGCGACCTCCAGGACGCCCTCAAAGAAGTAAAGTCGATGATCGCTGAGCGTGCGGCGGAAGCAGGGAGCGGAAATTGATGTCCCTCAAAGGCACCACACAATCGTTCACCATCCTCAGAGGAGATGGCGATGACGCTGAACTTGCAGCATACGACCTTGAACTCGATGAAGGCATGGTGGTGTTGGACTGTGTTCACCGAATTCAATACGAACAAGAGCCCGACATGGCCGTTCGATGGAACTGCAAGGCTGGAAAGTGTGGCTCCTGCTCTGCTGAAATCAACGGCCGTCCTCGCTTGATGTGCATGACCCGAATGAGCGATGTGGTTGCTGAAACACCTGAAGGACAGGCCATTGAAATCCGCCCCATGAAAGCCTTCCCCCACATCAAAGACCTGGTCACGGATGTCAGTTGGAACTACGAAGTTGCTCAGCGAATCGCACCCATCAACGGCCCGGAAAGCATGGACTGGGAATTCAATCAGATGGAAGCCGACCGGGTGCAGCACTTCCGTGAATGCATCGAGTGTTTCCTGTGCGTGAACACCTGCCACGTCCTTCGAGACCACGCCCTTTTCGATGATTTCGCAGGGCCCCGAAACCTTGTCCGCCTCGCCCAGTACGAAATGCACCCGCTTGACACGGAAGACCGCGTTCCTGAAATCAAGAAGGAATTTGGTGTTGAGTACTGCAACATCACGCGATGTTGCACCGAAGTCTGCCCGGCTGGCATCCAAATCACCGACGATGCCATCATCCAATTGAAAGAACGCGTGGTCGACCGATACTACGACCCCTTGCAACGCATCTGGCGGACCATCACCCGCAAAAACGTCCGCTATTGAGCCCAGCCCCGAGAGCGATCAACGAGCGATAAGCCATTCGCGAATCCAGCTCTCACCGATGCCATCGTAATCCACATCAAGTGGTTGAAGCGGCTGCACGATGACCAACACGTCCAACTCTCCGCCCCATGAAGCTTTAGCAACCACAACCACCTCACCGACCTTTGTTCCTTCCGGGTCCGATCCAAATGCGGTGGTGTTGATGTTATAATTCCTGAAGACCACCGTTTCAATGTCCTCTGAGTCCCAACTTCCAACGATGATGTCGATGGTCGACGGTGCCGGTACGGGTTGGAGCGTGATCTCCTCCGGGTTGAGGCGCACGAAGGGCACCTCCTCGTCAATCAACTCAATCGCTTGATGCAGACGACCAGTTTCCATGTTCATGAGCGAGGCCAGGGTGAGAGCAACCGTCTCGGCGCCCATCACACCCGGTTGATGCGGCAATCGCAAGGTGAGGGATTGCAGCACCACCACATCGCTGGTCACCCAAGTGTACTGCTGGCCAGCGGGGTAGATGGGAGCGTGTGGATTTTCTGTAAACAGAGGGCGACCCCAATCTTCTGGCGCAACGGGTTGAGAAGCGGGGACGAAACCGGTTGCCCCCATACACAAAACAGCGACGCTGATCGCCAATATTCGGGGCGTTCGGTGTTCTGCCCAATCTTGACGTCCTGCTGGACTCAGTACGGAAAGCGAGAGCAACAAGGGAATCGCTAACAGCGCACCTCCCGGTAAAATCCAAATGAGCACTGCGAAAGCAAACGCCATGCGTACCCCGTTGATGCCAACGGCACCGGTCCAGTGGTTTTCTTCAGCATCGTCCGTTCGCCGATGATAAAGGTACAAGGCGAGTCCGCCTCCGGCCAGTGGAGCCAAAGACTGAACCAAACCCTGCCACATCGTCACTACCGACCGACAATCAAAACAAGTCCGACATAGAGGTTCGCCTCTCGCCAAGGTTGAAGCGAGGGTTTCCCGTGGATTTGCCCATGGCGGAAGCGATTCTTTCCTTCAAGTCGGTTCAACACCGGCACGCCATTTCGGCTCCGACATTGATTCGACCCTGGGCCACCCGAGCAGGACCTGGCATCGTCGGCGTTTCGTTTGACCTCTTTCAAGGGGCAGTGTTGGGATTGATCGGCCCCAACGGAGCAGGAAAAACCACGCTGTTACGAATGATGGCTGGCCTCTTACCGCTCCAAGCGGGTCAGGTTCAAACCCGCTTCGAGGGACCCGAATGGAAAGAGGTTGATGACCTGCGTCATTGGGTTGGCCATATGCCAGAACAAGTTCGCTGGCAGGGTCGTTCCACCGTCGTCCAAGCCCTGACCCAACTCGGAGAAATGAGGGGGACATCGGACAAAAAGGTCGAGCAATTGCTTGCGCTTGTCGGTCTTCGCAGTCGCCGAGACGAGCCGCTGGACAACCTCAGTCAAGGCATGCGTCAACGCCTCTCAATCGCCGCGGCACTGCTCGGATCGCCCAAGGTGTTGTTGTTGGACGAACCTTTCAACGGACTTGATCCCGTGGCGGCTCAAGCCTTCAGTGCCTTGGTCAAAACCTTGGCAGCAAAGGGAGTGAGCGTGGTTATTTCCTCACACATGGTGGCTCAACTGGAAGGACTCATTGACCGCATCGCCCTGCTTCATCGCGGACAATTGCTTGACGAAGGCCCGTTGAGCGACGTTGAACAACGCCTCGGACTCGCTGGGCGGTACGTGATATCGGGAACCGGTGAAGTTGACCCAACAATGCTTGCCGACAGCGACAACATCGTTTCGTTTCATGGAGACGATGAGGGTTGGACACTGACGGTGAATGGAAAACCCGGTGAGGCGCTTGCAACGGCTCTGGAAGCAAACCTGCCGCTCACATCATGGGCACCCGTCCGCCCGAATTTGGTGGAATGGTTGTGCGCCTCGACGGGCATGGACGTGGACGACATTACCCTGGAAGTCGCCTCTTCAGCGATGCTCCCGATGCGATCCGTGGAGGTGTTGGAAAGTGAGTGATTGGTCGCGAATCCTCAAGGTTGCTTCACGAATACGCCGTGAGCGACTTGCCGGAATCCGTCTAAAAATCATGCTTCCCATCTTGCTTCTTTTTCTACCGGGCATGGCATGGGGTTTTTCTGACCCAAACATCGTTCTACCGGGGGGCCATCAACCCGACACACCGATGGAGGTCCTCTTCTATGCGTCCCTTGGCGTGGTGTTTGGCGCCACCATGTGTGCGGTCCTGATGGCCTTTGACGGCGTGAGCAAGGATCGCGCAAGCGGAATGTTAGAGGTAAGGTTGGCACAGCCGATGCCTCGGCGACACCAAGCCACAGCGTTGATTCTCGGTCACGCCCAGTGCATCCTTGTTCCAGTCTATGTGTTGCTCGCTGCGTCAGTCATCGTTGTGCGTCTACGGCTTGGAGACTGGCCTTCTGCAGGTGAACTGATGGTGTACTTCGTCTCAACTGGACTCATCGTGTTGTGGTACACGTTGTTTGCCCTTTTGGCCTCAACCTCTGCGAGGGAACAAGGCACAGCCATCGCTTTTGGAATTGGGGTCTGGTTCTTCTTTACGTTTCTTTGGGCGTTGGTCACGACCATGGTCGCCTATGCCTCCGGTGTCTCGGTTGGCCAAGCAAATGACCCCGCGTGGGTCATGTTGGAAGGCATGTTGGACTTGCTGTCTCCCAATGGCGTGTACCATCACCTCCTCGAAACACAACTCCCAACGGTGGACAGAGGCGTGGCGGCGTGGCAATCGTGGTTAGCGGCTGGATTGTGGACCGTCGTTCCGTGGTGGGCTCTTCACCGGCGCATGGAGCGGCTTGTGCCGTGATGAAAACAACCAATGCTTCATGAAGGCGAAACGCAACGGTGGCTCATGACACGCCGTTTGTCCGCCCCGTTGCTTTCCTTGCTCATCACGCTGGTCATGCTTGGGGTAACTTCGTCTCCCGCCCTCACATCCTTCAACGATAACCCGGTTGTTTCGTCGACCGAAGGCCGACAGGACGGGCTGGATGTCGACTGCAGCGGCTACACGTTTGAAGACCTGTTTGAATACGACTTTGCTCTGTTTGAACTCAATGTGTTGGACGATTGGGCCACCGGTGACATGTCTGCAAACGCATGGGTCAACGGCTCCAATTCGCCCATTGTCCGCGACAACCTCGACGGATTGTTTGAAGGCCTTCCTGGTGGAGACAACGATTGGATCAGCACCGATGAGCGTGATGCTGTTCGCGGCATTGGTCCAAAGTGCATTGTCGACATGGAAACCCGCTTGGGCATGCGGGAAGGAATTCCCCACTCCGGTGGTGTGGACTGGAACGACTTTGAATTCGTTGAGGACGGCATCGCCCTTGATGAGGTCAATCTGGTGCCCGAGGGCCACCCGGACTCGCGCTCATGCATCAACATCGGTGCCGCAGCAGACTGCGAAGAGGTGCCGACCTCAACCACCGATGACATGGAAATCAGCCTGTTCGTCGCCGATGGTCAAAACAACAATGTCCGTTGGGACCAACTTCCCAACACCGGGGTATCGAACTTCACGCTCGCCATGAACATCAGCAACATGAGCAACGCAGCACTGGTTGTGACCTTCCCCGTGCTGCAAGGATTGCGCATCTATGATTTCCGTGTGGTCGACAATCAGCCAGAGAGTGGAGAAACGTGCGACAACATCGGAGAGCCCTCATTCTCCTACCTCCCCGATGGTGCGCTAAGAGTGACACAACTCGTTGATTTTGATCGAACCCAGTGGGATCTCTTCTGCAGCATGTTCATGGATTTCACAACCAAGGAACCCGAAATTAACGATGTTCCGGTTTGGACGGACTTGGCGCCCGCCAACGGGACCATCATCCCCACCTCCGGTGTCGGGACTTGGCAATTTGTGGAAGCGGACACCGGAAACGCTTGGGCCAGCGATGAAAATGGATGGTCCCTTCAGTGCGAATTTGCCGACGCCGGATGGAGCGTATCAACGAACGTATTGGGCGATTTCTACATCACCCAACCAGAGGGGGCGACACAGGCATCGGCGAGCTGTACACCGGTTGACCCGCTTGGAGCCATGGATGAGAACGATTCGAGGACGTGGACGTTCGGAACGCTCTACACGGCGATTGGAACCGTGGACGAAGACGGAAAGAACGCTCGCCTCACCATCACTTCCACGGGACTTGTCAACGAATTCCTGTTCTCAGCGCAAGCCATTCAAAATGGACAGATGGGCGGTGCTGGAGAATCCATTGCCGTTGCCTCAGAGCCAACAATGACCGCCGTCTCTCTGCAGATCATCCGTCCCGGGGCCTTCGCCTTCGTGGTTTCTGCTGAGGCCTCCAACATGCTCCTTCATCAAGCAGAATTCTCGCTCGGTTTGACCAAACCAAACTCGCCTCCAACCGTCTCTGTTGCCGTGAACTTCGACGGAGAGAACGCAACGTGGGACGAGAGCAAGCTCAAATTTGAGATGTACGGGCTGGTTTCCGACCCTGACTTGGAAGCGGTGACGATGAGCCTGACCATTTGCGGCGCCGACTACCAGGGATTCTCCATTGACGGAATCAATTGGGTGGTGGAGGTTTCAACCGCCATCTGCCTGGCCAACGGACTCACGGACTACGATGTGCTCATCACCGCCGTGGATGAGTCTGGTGCGTCAACGCAACTGGCCATCGGCATACCAAGTCCGTTGGTTGAAGACATTGTTCCGGTGGTGACACCGGACGCTGAAGAGGACGGTGGAGCCTTGCCCTCCATCTCATTCCTTGCCACGTTGTCGATGCTCGGGGCAGCCATGCTGCTACAGCGACGAAGGCTTGACTGAAACCGACAATACCAAAAGGACTTGGCCGCAGGGTTGAACAGGTCTTGAGATGTTCACTGGAACGGTTGAATCAAAAAGCCACGAGGGAGGCTTGCTTGTCCATTTTGACGGTTCATCGCCGGCACTCAACGCCATCATGATCCGTTCAGACGACGGTTCCTACATCGGAAAAGTCGACGGTGTCATCGGAAACACCGGCCACGCGCTCGCTCACATTGCTCACATTGACCGATCATTGGACATGGATGCGCTGATTGGCGTAACCGTCTCTGTTCGTCCAAAGAAACCAAGGGAAGAACGCAGCGATCGCAGAGGCGACGACCGACGCCAAGGTGGGCGGGACAACCGAAGTTTCCGAAACGACCGCAGAGGCGACGATCGACGGCAAGGTGGACGAGACAACCGAGGATTCCGAAACGACCGCAGAGGCGACGATCGACGGCAAGGTGGACGGGACAACCGAGGATTCCGAAACGACCGAGGCGGTCCCCAACAACAGGAATACAACGATTGGACGTGCCCGAAATGCAACAACTCAAACTTTGCACGCCGAACCGTTTGCAACCGTTGTGAGGAACCCCGCCCTGCCGGCAGTGGCGGAGGCGGACATGGAGACCGTCGCCAAGGAGGACGAGACAACCGCGGGTTCCAAAACAACCGCAGAGGCGATGGCCGCCGTCAAGGCGGAAGAGATGACCGAGGCGGTCAACGACAACAGCGCGGAACATTCAACGACAACGATTGGACATGTCCAAAATGCAAGAATTCCAATTTCTCATTCCGGAACGTGTGCAACCGATGCGAAGAACCTCGCCCCGGTGGCGGTGGAGGAGGCGGTCGCGGTGGACCACGAAACAACGACCGACGGCAAAGCGGAGGCAACAATTACCAACGCTCATCCTACGGCGACCGACGCCAAGGCGGAGGCAACAGTTACCAACGTTCATCCTACGGTGACCGAAGGCAGGGCGGACG
>CAXHCG010000039.1:0-11957 GCA_964014905.1 uncultured Candidatus Poseidoniales archaeon
TCGTCGTCCCCATCCTTTTCTTGGCCACGTTCGTTTTGTATGCAGGCGGTGGAATAGGGATCCTTTTGGGAATACTATCTCAGATGGTGATCGGAATTTTGTGGTTGCTCATGTGGAATTCATACGTCATCATCAACCCAAACGAAGCAGCTGTTTGTCAATTCTTTGGCAAATACGTTGGATCGGTCAAGACGGAAGGATTTCGCTGGTTTGTGAACCCACTCTATGAGAAAACAAAGGTCATTTTCAGAATTAGAAATTTTGAATCTGCGAAACTGAAGGTAAACGACGTCAATGCAAATCCAATCGATATTGCTGCAGTTGTTGTTTGGCGAGTCTTTGATGCAGCTGAGGCATTGTTCGAAGTTGATGATTACGAAAATTATGTTCAAATCCAGAGCGAAGCAGCCCTGAGAGCCATGGCTACGAAGTATCCCTACGATATTATCGAAGAGAAGGACCTGGGCGGCGTTGCTCTTTCAAGCCACCAAGAAGTCGTCGCTACAGAACTTCGTGAATCAGTGCAGGCTCGACTAAGTAGAGCAGGTATTGAGGTATTGGAAGCCAGGATCAGCCACTTAGCCTATGCCCCTGAAGTGGCCCAAGCAATGCTAAGGAGACAGCAAGCCAGCGCAGTTGTAGCTGCGAGGAGAGAGATCGTGGATGGTGCCGTTGGCATGGTCGAACTCGCTTTGGATCAACTAAGCATCAAAGGAATCATTGAACTTGATGAGGACAAAAAAGCCACAATGGTGAGTAATTTGTTGGTTGTTCTATGCTCAGAAACAGACACGACACCCGTCGTCAATACCGGTTCGTTGTATCAGTGAGATGAGGAAAAGATGGTACCGGTTGAATTAATCCTGGGAAGCATAGTCAACCTTTTTGGATTTATCTTTTGCTTGGGCTATGCCATATACCTGTTTCTAAAGAAAGGATTACATGTCAAAGGTAGAGGCTGGAAAACGAAGGATGAAGCCCCTAAATCATATTACATCACCTTGGGAGTGATGGTTCTTATTGCTCTTTTTTCCTTTGTGGAGATAATTTTCCGAGTGTACAGTTATTACTACATGTGAGGTTGATGTTATTGACAACCGATTCAGATGGTAAGAAGAGCACCGATGACGATGACGAATCGAGGCGGGCGAGGATGGTAAAGAAACGACTCCTTCTTCGGATTGATCCTCAACTCCATGACGAGCTCCGCAAATGGGCAGATGACGACATTCGTTCAATAAATAGCCAGATCGAATTTCTTCTGAAGAAAGCAGTTGCAAAAAATCGGAAAATCGACGTCAAGTGACGCTTCCATTGCACGGAGACAGCCATGTTGTTGATGCTCTTCGCCCTTGACATGAACAAAGACTCGGTTAATTTATTGATGTTTCATTGATTTTTAGGCAGGATCTTCAAGCAAATATCCCAAAGGTTTGCCGAATGGACGTGGCGTCTGGAACATCATCGGGGAATACCGTATCCGCACAGGGTATTGCGGGATAAGAACCAAATGACTAACCCCCCAAAGAACGCATGTGGCAGTTGACGGTTTACTCGCAGTAGGCGGTATTCTCAGTCTTGCTTTGGGCATCTCAGGATTAATCCTCATCAAAAATCAAAAGCAAGAAGTAATCTGGAATAAACGACTTGCTGCTCAACTCCTTTGTTGGATATTTGTCTGCAAAGGTGTTGCGAACGGTATTCGTTCGATTGGGTATGAAACTGAAGTTTGGCGTATTGTTTTGTATTCAGGCCATTTCGCTGACCAGATATTCTCTGGTTTGATGATTATGCTTGCACTCATTTTCCCAGTCCCAATCCTCCGAACAAGAAAGCAATTCAAATACGGTGCAGCGATTGTTCTTCTTTATACAATTACATCTATGGGGACGGCCATTTTCATTGGCGTAGATTCTCCACTAGCGGGGCTGGGAGACGGTTACATCGTGTGTGGATTTATTTGGACGATGGTTTATCTTAAATTTAGATTCATGAAAGGACATGAAGATAACAAGGAGATCCTCGGTGTTTCTGACGTAGCGATTCTTTTGGTCATTATGATCATTGGGCATATTTTATTCCGTTGGCTTGGAATGCTTACTCGTTCAGATTATTTTTACTTCATGGACCTCTATGGAGGCAACATAACGAGTGATTATCTCTGGTCGTTGGGATTGGCTTCAGCTGTCTTGTTTGGCCTAGTAATTTTGTTTGGTGAGATCTACCAAACATCTCAAGGAAGAATACGTGGCACTTCCTATGTGATATTCATCTACATGACAATTGGAGTAGTGAGCCATATCGTTCTTGCAGGTACTGGATTAAGTGGAAGCGGTGGAGGGACCGATGCGGGATCGGGCTATACAGCATTGCAGACCATATGGACTGAGATTACATCCTCGGTACATTTCACAATGATGCGGCCTATTTTGGGACTGTTTATTTTATTCCACTACGGTCTCATTCGAATTTCCGAAGATAATGAGCAGGTTGGGAAAACCATGGCAATCGTGCTCATTGTCGTTGCTACTTCCGCACTGCTTGAGATTATCCAGTCTCTCATTCCGTTGACAGAAATGCTTTCCGCTGGTATTCTTGGAGTCGCTATCGCCTTTGGAATTGGTTGGGAAGAACGTTCATTCCAGTCACTGATTTCAAACCCCTTAAGATTCCCAATACGGGTGAAAGGTTCATATTTCCCTGAACTTGAATTTGGAAAACATGAATTTCAAGCGCTCGATAAAACCATGATGGTCATGATTAGCTTCATGCTCGGCGTCGCCTTCATCCTCCACCTTAGCGAGGCGGATCCCTTTGCGATGAGTTTTTGGTGATGGAAATGAGTGACGAGACAAGCATTGGATTTCTGATAAAGGAGGACGATTCTGGCAGAGCCTTCGCCATTCTTTCAACGGTCTTGGTCATTGGACTTGCCTTTCACGCCTACACATTCTTCGTAACCAAAGAAGAGGACATCCTCAACAAATACACGTTGCCAAGTTATTCAATCATGTTTGATGAAACTGAAATTCAAAATTCAGACTCGATGCTGATTGCGAACGGGGAAACCGATAATTTTCAACTCTCACGGGACATCATAGGTGTTGATTCTACACGCATGATGGCAAAAATTGTCTTCACCATTTCCTACGAGGAGACGTCTGGACAGATTGCCGACCCCTGCGACGAAGTTCACGCTCAAATTCCTCCAAACGGCCTCATTGCGGATTGGCAAAATACGCAAAACGTTCTCTCTGACTCAAACGACAATTGCGACACGATGACGCTCACCGTGTTTGTCTACCCAGGGTACACTGGAGAAACGACCGAAGAGGTCGGAAACACCGAGGACCATTGGGAAAAGAAGTGGTCAAACCAAACCTATGGCAGCGGAATTTTGGAATTGGAAATCTCCGTTGAAACAAACCAAGCACCCACATCAATACTTCCTGGAGGCAACGACGACAATGAGGAAGTGACCATTCAGTGGGCCGTTTCCTTTTTCTTAGTTGACGTTCAAGAAAGAGCACAATGATGCTCTCTTGCGTGTCAATCGTCAGGCAACGACCAAAACCACAAGGGCGCCTCAGGTTCGAAGAAACATCAAGACCGATTTCTCTTTGTGATGCAGTTCTCCGATTTCTTCGAACCCAAACCGTTCATGAAACCGCAATGAGCCAGGGTTTGGCGGCGATGAGTTGACCTCGGCTGCAACGGGCACGGCGAGTTCGTGCGATGAAGCAATCACGCGCTCATAGAGCATTGAACCGATTCCTTGGCCCTGGTGTTCGTGCGCAACTGCAATTCGGTCAACGTACAGGAAGGCTTCGAAGCGTTGGTTAAACCACGCATAGTTGAGGCTACCATAGCTTGTCTGAGGTGAGAGGCAGATCACAAAACCAAGCAATTCAGCCTCTCGGAAAACACCCAAGGAGAGCGTGGAGAGGTTGAGCAAATCGGCCATTTCCTGCTTTGAGACTTGGCCCGTCCCGGGTAGGCCTTGCTCGTTGATGGACCACATCGAGGCAACATCGTGTTGCGCCAACTCACGAAGTTCCATGCCCGCCGTTCAGCCTTGGTGGTTTATGGATGGAGCGGTTCAGACGAACGTCGGTCATGCAGTTCGATGGTTGCAGCCATCCAAACCGGTGGACCCGAAGGGGCTTCAGCCGAGCAGAAGCAGGCTCATTTGCATCACAGCAGCCCCGAAGACTGCTCCAACCAGAAGGTGTTTGGGGCGGTCTTGTTCCCTGGCTTGGGGAATCAATTCGTTGTAAGCCACCACCGTCATGATCCCTCCAACAAACGCCAGCGAGCACCCCACCATGAACGGGGTAAGAAGAGGACCGAGAATTAACAGGGCGAACAACGCTCCGAGTGGCTCTGTAAATCCAGTCGCCATAGCGATGAGTGTCGCTTTCAGGCGACCTCCACCCCCAGCTTGGATTGGCGCAGCCACCGCAATGCCTTCTGGAATGTTGTGAAGGGCAATGGCCGCCATTAGCACGACGCCGTACTGGGCTGATTCAAGGACGGCTACACCCATGGCCAATCCTTCCGGAAAGTTGTGAATCGCAAGAGCGATGGCCGTGAGAATGCCGGATTTGTACAGCTTCCGCTCCTTTGACATGCTGGAAAGGTCCTCGTTCTTGTTGGCGTACATGCTCACAGCATAGACGATGGCCACACCCACACCAAACGAGAGCGTGATGGGAATGAACCCATTTTCCATCGCTTGGCCAAACCACAAATCGAGCACTGAAACAAGAAGCATCACGCCAGCGGCCATGGCGAGTAAAAACGCCATCATTTCTTGCGTGATTTCCTTGACAAAGAACACGATGAGGCCGCCAATTCCAGTGGCGAGACCCGCAAGCAAAGCGAGAACAAAGGGGAACACCCATGACTCTGACTCACCTTCCAGGCCCGAGATTTGAATGAGGGGTTCCTCAATGTTCTCATGCCCACCTTGAGCAACAAGGATTTGAAGCACAATTTCAACGGTCAACGCCAACCCGTCCTGATGAACCACGTCTGGTACGTCGGTTTGTCGATGGTACTCTTCGTATTCCCATCCGTAAAACCCAATCGTGGTTGTTCCGTGTTGGTTAAAGGAGCGATGGTCGCTGTTACCGTTGTCCTCGTTGAGTTGCACCGTAGCGTCGTATTCTGACCATTCTTCGTGCGCCAACACCGATCGTTGAATCTTGGAAACAGACTCAACGAGACGATCTTCGGAAGCTTCTATACCAAGCGTTCCAAGACCTTTTGACGGGTCAAGGTTGGTCGAATCGAGGTTGATGTACAAGTCCAGAGCATCAATGTCTTCCTGGTAGGATTGAATGTAGGCTTGGCTCCCCAGCAAACCGAGTTCTTCACCGCCCCATGTTGCGAAGGTAACGGTTGATTCAAGATTTAGTTCGCTTAACTGCGTGGCAACCTCCAAAAGTTGAGCAACACCGACGGCGTTGTCCACTGCGCCCGGACTGATGTACACGGAATCATGGTGAGCCCCAACCAAAATCTCCCCGTCTCCATGACCCGGGAGTTCTCCAGTGACGACCTTCACGCTGCGTGTTCCAACGTTGTTTCCTTCCCAGAACCCATCCAGTGAAGCGAACAGTGTAGCATCGCTCGCTGCTTGCTCTATGTAATCGTGGAACATCATAGCCACGCTTTCAGCGATGTAAATGTAAGGGATGAGGGCGTTTGCATACTGACCTCCATACGCATCAGGAAACGGAACCGTCGCACCGTTTTCTTGCACCGTAACCGAACGGAAGGGCGGCGTTTCAACGCCCTCTGAGTAAATCATCACAACGCCTGCATTCCGGTCGATGGAGTCTTTGTAAATCTCTGCGAGGCTTCGGGAATTGTCATGGTTGATCATGACGGCAAGGTCGGTCAGATCACCCATGTTCTCAAACTCTGCAGCCGATCCATTGCCGAGGAAGGTCAGCATGTTGTCATGCTTGTGGTTTGACCCAGAATACCCCATAAACGTGAAGCTTTCAACATGATTCAGATTACCTGTTTCATCAATGGCAATTCGCCCGTTTCCAGCTGAACCATCGGGTAGAACGGGGGCATTTTGCACGCCCTGCTCCAATTGAGCATGCATCAAAATTTGGTGATCTTCGGGTTCGGCGTCAACAAACCAAGCCCCTGTCACCTGAAATTCCTCGATCTTGACATTCTCGAGGCCGAGTTCCGTGAAACGCTGGCTAATGTAATTCGAAGCGAGGGTTTCCCCTGTGGAACCCGCCACCCGTGGACCAAACGAAGCGATGCGGTTGATGTCCTCCATCATGCTTGAATCATCGATGGAGAACGAGACTTCCTCTTCTTCGTGAAGAAGAAATTCATAGGTCAAACTCGAGAGCAAAAGAATGGTCGAAATGACACCGACCATGGTGAGCACACGGTCCGACGAGCCGTTCATGAACAGAGCGGTGCATCACCACTTCATAAGTTTAGGGCGGCCTAAACTTAACGAATAAACCTCACACCTGCTTCTCCGCATTCGCTTTGAACGCCACAACCGTGACGTCAATTTGGATGGTTTCATCGTTGTCGTTGTCCTGGGTTGGGATTTGGGATTGTTGCACATCAAGACGGACATTAACATCCAGCACACCAACACCAAAGCCTTCCTCATACCATTCATCCAACGCAATAACTTCGTTGTGGGCCATCCTACTGTACGTCTCTCCGGTGTAACCGGGATAGGTCTGAAGAAGGAGGTTGATCTCCTCACAGGAAGCTGAACCATCATTGAGCGTGTTGTTTTCATAGTCCCATTGGGCTGGATACGACGACTGAGCAAGGCTAGCTTGAACAGAATCACAAGGATCATCCCCTATGGCTTGATTTGTTTCGGTGTAAAGAATCTTGACTTGGACCATTCCGATGTGGTATCCGTCAGAAAACGAGGTTAAATCGATGGTGAATTCAACGTCCTCCTCTGCACCATCCCCGAGCAAAATTGTTTCGCTTGAAGTCTCAGTCTCCTCGGTAAACGTGATGCTCCATTCATCGAGGAACCGAACCTCATCATGCACATCTGAATCTTTGATGTTGAGTGAATAGAACACCCTTGAGGTGACCAGCAACATCGCAACGGCAAAAATAACCAGCGGGACCCTTGATTCCTCATCGGAAAAAAACAACAGCATTGGGTTAAGATCATTCGGAACCGATTCTTGCTTTGACATGTGTTCACCCCAACCCCAGTGCTGCATTCAGAAGTGCCAATATGAATGTGAAAAGAAACACCGTCGCAATCGAGATTCTCAACGATAACGGAGGGTTTTCAGCCAAAACGATGTCCTTAATTTCATCAATTGTGTCAAGGTAGTCAACGGTGCTGTTTTTTCCAGCAAGGAACTTTTCCATGATCACTTTTTCCCATCCGATCGCCGCTGCAATTCCAATGGCTAAAATCGCTGAGGTGATGATTTCCCCGATGGGGATGATGGATTGAATCATTTCAATCAACGTGGATGACACAATGACCACCAAGACCAAAATCATGGCTCTGGCATACCCCCCGTTTTCGTCGGTGTCCGAATCGAGAAGATTGAAATTCAGGAGGACATACATCAGAACAATCGGTTGAATGAGGTACCCTGCGAGTGTGTTGGTGAAGGTGTTGTAAATCAGCCAAGACTCAGGCAAACCTTCGCACGTTTCGTAGATGCAATCCTCCAGTATCCCAAAGATGCTGAGATCTGCAATAAAACTGATTATGCCAACCACAAAGAAACCAAACACGAGGGTCGTCAGTACGCTGTTTCCTTTCCGAGGAAGTCGCAAACCCTCAAAAACGAACATCGCCAACAAGCAAGACGTGCTAATGCCCAAAGCAATCGACATGTAGGTCAAGTACAGACTTACATCCACTCCCGGTCCAAATCTACTGACCCAAACGGGGGTAGACCACTTCTCTGGTATGGTTAACCAGAGGAGCCAATCGGTCAACCAGTATCCAATGATGGCGAGAATCAACAATCCACTCGCCGCTGATACAGCCCTTGCTCCATCGCTGTCATGCCGTCGTTCTTTGATTGAGAATCGGACATAAACAAAACCCCAGACAACAAACGGAACCAGCAGGAAGAAACGTCGAATTAATCCCGCCTCGTACGGGAAAAAGACAACAAATCCGGAAAAAACCAGTGTAAACAGCACGATGAGGGCGGAGACGATTTGCTCCGAATTTTTGTTTTGAACGAACGGATATGGGAAAAATAAGCACATGGCACACCCAACCGCAATGCCTGCGCTTAGGGTGACATTTTCAGCCATGAGGAAGAAGCGAAACGCGGGTGTGTCTTCCGGTGTGTTTCGCACTTCGTACGTGCTGGGGCCGGTCCAAAGGTCGTAACCTTGGAGGTAACCGCAGAACATGTATAAGCCCTGAAAAATAAGAAACCACCCCAGAAGTTTGGCCGCAAAGAGTTCACTCCATGCGTTGTTTTTGGTTCTTGAAGCCAGGACCAAAGTGATGGCTCCCAAAATGATGTTCACAGAAGCTGAAATCGCTTCGAGGGACCGAAAGTCTGCGTACATAGGCTATGTTTTTTGGTGAACATCTCCGCTTAAAGTCCTATTTGGAAGAACCGAGACTTTCCTTTGGAATCAGAACCAAGTCGGCGCAACCAGGCGAGGGCTCAACCTCTGAATGCCCCTCCTTAATCAGTCATGCATCAACCGCATATCCGCAACAAGCCGTGCTTTATTGGTTCAAAATCAAGCATCGAGTTGTTCAGCCAGCCAAACCAACAACTTTGCCGTATCGGAGATGAGTTGCATGTCTGAAATCAACCCCGGGAACCGCACGGAAACCTGCTGGTCGTTCAGCGACAAATGTTGGAGTGGCCCGAGTGACTGCTGCACTTGCAAAACAGCATGAACGCGCTTTGGAGTCAAGTGGGAACGGACGGCGTGTTCATCAAAACCTTTGATTCGGTACTTCTCATCAAAAGCCTGGTCGCCGATGATGATGTCTTGGTTTCCAGTGAATGAGTCAGGAAGACGCAGGCCTTCGGTAAGGAAGCCTTGGGGTGCGATATGCAAACCAAGTTGTGAAGGTACGTTGAGGGAAACGGTGACGTGCAGGTAGGTGCTTGAACGGTTGCGACGGCTTCGACGCCGCACGGTTTCAAAGGAAACATCGCAACGGTGCTGTCCAATCATTCCGTTCATGACGGTCGCATTCCAACCATGGTTCGGATTGAAGCCGAAGCCATGATGCTTGGCCAGGGCTTCCAGGGCAAGGTTGTGATTGGCTCGAAAGCGTTTGAATCGCCTTGAGAAAATAAGAAGCACGGTCCCAAAGAAACCGACCATGCACAATAAATCAGCGATCATGAACGGCGATGTGTCAAATCATCCTTCAAACCATCGCCCGTTTTAGGTTGGATTGAGACCACGTGACTGCGTCGGCAAACAGGTCGTAAAACGCGTCAAGCGTGGCGTCGATCGGTTTGGCATACCCTCCGCCCATGAAGATGACCATGGGTAAATCCCGGTGTTGAACCGCTTCAAAAACACGTTGATTTCGGCGTCGCATGCCGTTGCGAGAGACGTTCATTTTTCCCAAGGCATCAGCAGCCAAGGCGTCGACACCTGCTTGATAGAGAATCAATTCCGGATTAAATTCCATGCAACGTTCGAGGGCTTTGTCCACCGTTTCGAGGTAGAGCGCATCCTCGGCTTTCGCTGGAAGGGGGAAGTCATGGTCGCTGACGGATTTTCGGAACGGGAAGTTGGTTGAACAATGGACGGAAACGGTGCGAACCCGTTCTTCATCAGCGAGAATCGTCGCCGTTCCGTCACCCTGATGCACGTCCAAATCCAAAATGGCCACGCGCTTCACGCCAAGGTTTTGAACGGCGTGGAGCGCACTGACAGCAAGATCATTGAACACGCAATACCCTGAACCAAAGTCGCGGTGAGCGTGGTGCGTTCCTCCGGCCATGTTGCCCGAAAACCCACCGGATAAAACGGCGTGTTCGGTTGCCTCCAAGGCGCCGCCCATCAGGCAGAGCGTTCGACGAATCATGTCGGGCGTCCACGGCGTTAAGCCGATTCGCTTCTGTTCCTTTTCAGTCAGTTCATCGGTGAGAAAACGCTCAACATAATCCACAGCATGAGCCAACAGCAAACGTTCCTTTGCAATGGGTTCGGGCGTCTTGATGGTCATTGACGAGAAGGTATCGGACTCCCTGAGTCGCTTCAAAAGAAGTTCGTATCGATCCCGTGGAAACCGTGCATCGGGATGAATCCCTGCGGTGTAGATCGGATGGTACCACAACGCAAACTTTTGGAGGTGTTTTTTCGTGGGCTGCACACTCATCTTACGCCCCTCTTGTTCCGAGATTTCATCCAAGGGAAATAAAATCCTGTATGCACACAAACGCCTGCCAGGGGATGCGATTGGGGCGTGAGGGGAAAAACATCCCTACATATGCGGATGAATGTAATTACCACCATGAAAGCAGACGCCATGTTCGAAGTTCTTCTCGGGGAACGGACGGACGAGCGGTTCAGGAATTTCGCCATCAATGTCGCCATCACCGGCTTTCTTCTCCACGTCGCCGCCTGCACACTGCATCGTTTCTCTGTGTTTGAAGTCAGCGGGATGAACGGTTTCTTCGACTCGTATCTGGATGCCTTGTACACACCCTTTTCCATCATTCTTGCCTACGAGGTGTACGAACTCATTCGTGCCATCCCGGAATCGTTTTCCGTTTCCATCGGAAAACAATTTGAAGTGATGAGCCTTCTTGTCGTCCGAGATATTTTCAAGAATCTTGCCGACATAGAAGCCACGAAAGGAAACGCCGTTGATGGCGATGTGGCGCTCATTGGGTTGGAGGCCGTAGCCTTCCTTGTGCTGTTCACCACGGCGTTGTACTTCCGGAGCATGACGCTTTCTCCGAAGCAAAAGACCAGCGACGATGAAGCCCTTACTCGTTTCGTTGTCCAAAAGAAAACCTTGGCCTCTGCGCTTTCAGTGGTCTATGTCCTGCTCGCCCTCTACTCGTTCACCTCTTGGTCGCTTAGCACCGTTGACGGCGAAGGTGACTTGAGCAGAACCCTCTTTTTCCTCGATTTCTTCACCTTCCTAATTCTCTCTGACATCGTTATTCTGCTCATCTCGTACAAACACATTATCGATTTCCCACAACTTGCTCGCAACACCGGCTTCGTCCTTTCCACGGTCACCATTCGCGTTGGGATTGGAACACCGGGATACACTGGCGCAGCCTTGTTCATTCTCTCCGCGCTCTTGGCCGCTGGCGTGCTTCGCCTAAGCCTGCAGGAAGAAAAAGCGGCCGATGTATCGCCGTCGTAGAGTTACAAAGTCGTGACTGTACCTTGATGAACTGAAGCCCAGCCTACCGGCCATGCGCCATGCAATCGTTGCCCTTCTCGTTGTGGCAGCCCTTTACCCAATGATGACCGATGGCAGTTTCAATCGAATCAATTGACGCTGATGTGTCCATCGGTTGGATGATTGGGCGCAAGGCAGTCTCGGGAAGGGATTGTTTCAACCCCAGAACCGACGAGTCCGAGCGTACTCCACTTCGGCTTTGTGAATGGCCTGAAGGAGCCCCTCAGTATCACCTCGTTCAACCCTGACAAGGAGGCGATTTGCCGTTGCTTCACCGATTCCCCGGCCCATAAGGCACATGATGGCTTCAAGACCCCGATTGGCCACCAAGTCGGCGTTCTTCATCATGCGGTCTTGCTCTTTTTGATCGTCGGATGAGACCCATTTTTCAAGCATCTCCAGAAGACCTTCGCGGGCACAGGCGAGGCGTTTTCCTCCACATTTCAAGCATGTTCCAGGCTTTTCCATGGCTTCAAAACGGGCGACACGGAAGCGACGTATTCCGTGGCCTGTCTCTTATACACATCTCCGAGCCCACGAGACCGCTGATAATCTC
>CAXHCG010000040.1:0-11926 GCA_964014905.1 uncultured Candidatus Poseidoniales archaeon
CATGCATGTTGCCTTTTCCGGCGAGGTTGTTGACACAAAGGAAGCCGAAGGACCTCTCCACAAATCAGAGGTGATCCGAGCAGGTGGTGGAGGGCGGTACGGGGCGGACATCACGGTGCGTTGTGCGTTTGCCGATGTTCAAGCAACCGAACCCTTTGCTGTGCCTTACAAGATATTTTCCTTTGATTTAGAAACGAGCATCGAGCATGAAACGGTGCTCTGTGCCGCCGCTTGCGTCGAAGACCTTGGAACTGGAGAACGTCAGGTTTTCCAGTACCGTGGCGCTGAGGCGGAGATTCTGGAAGGCCTTACGGACACCGTTTTGGCGACCGATCCGGACATCATCACGGGATACAATATCGATAATTTCGACCTCCCACGTCTCGCTGACCGCACGGCTGTGCTCCAGAGAGGGCGAGGATCCGAGGGCACCATGGCGTTGTTTGGTTGGGGGCGAGCCCCCCGGGACGAATCCGAACTCAAACGCAATCGCGACGCGCTTGTTCCAAAGCGGCAGAGCAACCGTGCTTGGAACCTCTCGGGTCGCGTTGTGATGGACACCTGGTGGCAGGCACGTCAAGCTTTGAAGCCGCGTCGTGAAACGCTCTCGTTTGTTGCAACCTTGTTGTTCCCTGATGACGAAGCGAAGCACAAGATGGACATCGATGCGTCAAACATGGACGAGGAATGGGCCAACCGTCCAGATGAGGTTTTGGCCTACTGTGTGAGAGACGCTGAACTTCCGCTCGACATCCTCGGTGCTATACAGGCCGTCCGACGCAAAGAAGCGGTCGCCGCCGTGGCGAAAGTTCCCTTTGAAACAGCCGCGAACGGCAGCACAAGTCAACTCATTGATTCCCTCGTTATCCGCCTAGCTGACTCGCAACACGTCGCCGTGCCGTTGACCGGTTCCGCCGAGGCAAAGGAAGGACAAATCACGGGGGGGTACGTTCACGAGGTTGAGGCCGGCTTGCATCCTTGGATTGCGGTTCTTGACTTCAAGAGCATGTACCCTTCCATCATGATTGGACACAACATCTGCTACACCACT
The DNA here is from genome assembly GCA_964014905.1 of uncultured Candidatus Poseidoniales archaeon. GTDB lineage: Archaea > Thermoplasmatota > Poseidoniia > Poseidoniales > Poseidoniaceae > Poseidonia. The sequence goes on from CAXHCG010000040.1 coordinate 1,052, forward strand.
CGCATTGAACCGGCGCTTTCAGCCGGAGCAGGACAGGCTGACGGTGTTCACGAAGCGCCAACGGGTGCTCTGTTCAGAAACCAAAACGATAGAAAAGGCATGGTCCCCTTCCTTCTTGAGGGGTTGATGGCCCAACGGGACCAACACAAGGCGGGGATTATCGCAGCGAAAGCCGTTGAAGACTCGACCTTAGCATCCTTCCACGACGCCATGCAGTACGCTGTGAAGATTCTCATGAATTCATTTTACGGGGTCTTTGCGAGCGGGTTTTACCGATTCACACATCGGGACCTGGGCTCATCCATCACCGCATGGGCCCGTCAAAACATCAAGGGAATCATCGCTGCTGTGGAAAACGAGGGGCATGGCGTGGTCTATTCGGACACGGATTCCATCTTTGTTCGGTGTCCGATTAAACAGGACGCACCTCGACAGATTTCGACCGCTGAGCAGGAAGCGGCAGCGGAAGGAGATAAAACCGCCCTGCAACTGGTCACGGATCACAAATCCGCTGTCAAAAACATGGTCGAATTTGGAACGCAGTTGGCTGAAAAATACAGCCGAGATTCAGCGGTATTGGAGTTTGAAAAAGGACTTTCAGTTTTCTTCAGTCACGGTGCAAAAAAGCGCTACATCGGTCAAGTGGTCTGGCCGAGCCAAGAGATGCTGGTCCGCGGCTATGAGACCCAGCGCACCGATTCTTTCCTCTACCTCACGTCGACCATGAAGGAAATCTTCCGCTATGCTTTGGCGGACCAAGGCGATGAATTGGTGTCGTATGCCAAGAAGCGAGTGGAGGCGCTCCGCCAGAGCCTCATACCAGCGCGTGAGGTCGTTCTTGCAAAGTCGTGCAAAGGCCGAGTTGTGCGAACACCGGTCAAAACTCCGGACGACGTTGACTTCACCAAAGATTACGCAAAACCGGACAGCATGGCCCAGGTGAGAGTGGCAAAACAACGCATCGAGCGCGGACTTGGATTCACCACCGGAATGAAGGTCTCCTATGTTGTAACCGACGCCAACAAACGCCCGATGGCGGTGGTTCCCTGGCTCGAGAACGAAGAGGACCAGGCAGCCATTGTTTACGACGGCCGATTCTATGCGGAAAGGCTTGCAGCCGCCGTGGGGCGCATCACGGAGGCTTTTGGCTGGGAGGCCAAAGACCTCATGGCCGGCAACAAACAAGCCACGTTGTTCTCGTTTTAGAGGCGACATAGCGAGGAAGCCCTTTTCATGACCTAGCGACCACCGCATGCCATGGGAAGCCATTTGCGGACCCTCACGATGGCCGGGTTGATCCTCTGCATGTCCTTGTCAGGATGTATTTTCGAGGACAGTTCAAGCAGCGAAGATGCTGAAGTTTTGGCCGTGTTCAGTTTTACTCCAAGCAAGAACATCAAGGTTGGAACAACGGTCAGCTTTGATGCTTCAAGCTCAACCCCCAACGATGGGTCCTTGACCTATCGATGGAACTTCGATACCGAGGGCACGATTGACATTGACGCAACGGGCCTTACAGCAACGTGGACGTTTGATGAGGCCAAGACCTACAAGGTCACCTTGGAAGTCTCCGACGGTTCGTCAACATCGGAACAAACCCGAGACATTGCGGTGGCGCCTGAAAGTGCCGAAGCACCCACGGCTGAGATCACTCAGTACGCCGACGATGAGGACTGCGAGGACGAATCCATCACCGAATCGAGGCACATTCTCGTTTGGATATGCGCACGAGACAAGAGCATGACCGACCGCTCGATCACGGAAACAACCACCATCCAACTGGACGCTTCCGACTCCGATTCTGGCGATTCCGTTTCTCAGTACATTCCAGAGGACGGGTATGCTTGGGACCTTGATTTGATGGAGGACAAGGACAACGACGGTGATCCCGAAAACGATGACGACCTCGTCGGGGCGGCCGTTGATTGGAGCAACGTTGCACCCGGTGAATATGAAATCGGCCTCACGGTCACCAACAACGTCGAGATGACGGACAGCGCTACCATCAAGGTCTATGTGAGCTATGCAGGGTACTGGAGCGATTTTGAGATCGGTGGAAACACGAGCGGCAACGCCGCAGAACTGGATTTTGACGCCCCCATTCACTACAACAAGGAAAGCGGAAACACCATCGTGAAAGCCCAAATGGAGTTGGAATACCCCAAGGAAGACGACGGGTGTGCGGACATTCCCGGGGCGAACAACTGCCGGGCAGAACTGAACATCTTTGCCTACAACGAAGAGGACGAAGAGGCAGGAAACACCACTTCGACCGATGTTGAATCGCGCGACGACGGCGATTGCGATGACGATCTTGATTGCATTCATCTGCGGCTCTCCGGGTACATGTTTTCCGATACGGAGTCCACGTACGGTGAAGGCGATTGGACGATGACCATTCAAAACGACCGCATCAACGATTTCAGGGTTGACCGGTTCGTTATTCGCCTCTATTACAAGTGAGGAGATCAAAGCATGCGACGCACGCGAATTGTAGCGACCATCGGTCCTGCTTGCGAGGAACGTTCGGCCCTCAAGTCGCTGTTGGAGGCTGGTGTTGACGTCTGCCGGTTCAATTACTCCCACGGCGAACCCGAGGACAAAACCGACCTGTATCGGCGCGTTCGCGACATTGAGGACGAGATGGGGCGCCCCACTTGCATTCTTGCTGACCTTCCGGGTCCAAAACTTCGCCTTGGAAACTTTCCAGAGGTCGAAATGCTGGAGGAGGGCAGCGAGATTACCCTCCATTGTGGTGTGCTTCAACTCGACTCCACCAACGGGGTTGACTTCCCCGTCGAATACGCAGGGCTTTCGGCCGAACTCAAGGTTGGCGACCCGATTCTCGTAGCGGACGGGCTCGTTCGCCTTTCCGTCCTTGCGACGGCGGGTCAGCCCGGTGGAAAGGTTCGCTGCAAAGTAATGGACGGTGGGCCCATTAGCAGCCGGAAGGGTGTGAACGTTCCCGGGACGCTTGTGGACCTTCCCGCCATTGGTCCCAAAGACAAGGCAGCGCTTCAACACGCCCTTGAGAACGGTGCAGATTACATCGCCGTCAGTTATGTCCGGACTGCAGAGGACTTGGTTCCAGCAAAAGAAGCGGTCGAGGCGGCCTCCATGCACGTGCCCGTTCTTGCGAAAATTGAACATCCAGTCGCCCTTGAGAATTTGGACAGCATCCTCGACATGGCCGATGCCGTGATGGTGGCACGAGGTGATCTCGGCGTGGAAATCCCCCTTGAAAACGTCCCTGTGGCCCAACAACGCATCATCGACAAAGCCCTCGAGCGAGGCATGCCGGTTGTGGTTGCCACCCAGATGCTGGATTCCATGACCTTTCAGCCCCGCCCCACTCGGGCAGAGGTGAGCGATGTCTCGACGGCCATCCGGCACGGGGCCACGGGCGTAATGCTGTCGGGTGAGACCGCCTCTGGCAAATACCCCCTTGAAACCGTCCAGACCATGGTCAAAATTGCTCAAGCTACCGAAGATGGATTGGACGCTTACAAACTGCGACCGAACGCCCTTGCCCGCTTCCGCTCCACCCGGGCCGTAGCGCATGCGGGTGTTGAGCTGGCACGCGAATCTGGAGCAAGCCGCATCGTGGTGGCCACTCAACACGGGACCTCGCCCCGGTTGGTCTCAGGCTACCGCCCCTCCATTCCTGTCACAGCGGTCAGCGACCGTCTCCGAGCGTTGCGGCGAACGTGTCTTCTCCCCGGGGTTGACGCTGTTCTCTCCAAAGAACACGACCGCGGTTCCAAAACCATGCGAGAGGCGGTCAAGCAACTGGTGCTCGAAGGGAGAATCAAGCCAGGAGAGCGCGTCGTCGCTATCTCAGGAAGCCCGTTAGCGATGCGAGGGGCAACCAGCACGCTTCGCCTTTACAAAATCGATGCGGCTGGACAAATCCTCGACGCACAATGAGAAAACGGCCAAATCCGGGTGATTACGCTCCCAAACCGCGTCGCGCTTTTGATATAGGGGATGATTGTGGGAGCGCTTGCTAAGGAGCGATTACCATGGGAGCACAATGGGAAGACAGAAGCAAGCCACACCGCAATATCGTGTTTATCGGTCACGTCGACCACGGAAAGTCCACCACCGTTGGACGTCTCCTTCTCGACTCCGGCCACATCGAAGAGCACGTTATTGAAAAGAACGAAAAACTCGCTGCAGAATCCGGTAAGGCCGGTTTCGGACTTGCGTACGTCATGGACGGACTCAAGGAAGAGCGCGAGCGCGGAATCACCATCGACGTGGCTCACAAGGAGTTCTTTACCCCCGATTACTACTGGACCATCATCGACGCACCAGGTCACCGAGACTTCGTGAAGAACATGATCACCGGTGCTTCCCAAGCCGACACCGCCGTGTTGCTTTGTGCAGCCAACGACGGTGTCAACGCCCAGACCAAGGAACACGCGTTCTTGGCCAAGGTGCTTGGTGTCAAGGGCCTCATCGTCCACGTCAACAAGATGGACATTTCTGGTGTCGACTGGACCGAAGAGAAGTACAACAACGCATGCAAGGAAGTGTCTCAACTCCTCCGCATGGCTGGATTCAAGCCCGACGACGTGCCAATGATTCCTGCCTCGTCCCTCAACGGCGACAACGTGTACAACAAGTCCGACAAGTGCCCATGGTACAAGGGACCAACCCTCTTCGAGGCCATCAACGCCACACCAATGCCATCCAAGCCATCCGACAAGGCTCTCCGTTTGCCAATTCAGGACGTCTACAAGATCTCCGGTATCGGTACCGTGCCTGTTGGTAAAATCGAAACCGGTGTCTTGAACGTCGGTAAGAACATCGTCTTCAACCCTTCAATGAAGGGCGGTGAAGTGAAGTCCATCGAGATGCACCACACCATGGTTGACAAGGCTGAACCTGGCGACAACGTCGGATTCAACGTCCGTGGCCTCGCTGCCGACGACATTCGCCGTGGCGACGTTGCAGGATACGCCGACAACGAACCAACCTTCGTTCGACACGACGAGCACTTCGTTGGACAAATCCAGCTCATGGACATTCCAAAGGCTGTTTCCGTCGGCTACACCCCTGTGTTCCACGCTCACACCGCTCAAGTCGCTGTGAAATTCATGGACCTCTTGGAGAAGACCAACAAGTCCGGCAAGGAAGCCAACCCTTCCTTCCTCAAGACCGGAGATGCCTGCCTCATCCGCTTCCAGCCGACCAAGCCGTTGGCCATTGAGCAAATGGACACCTTCCCAGAACTTTCCCGATTCGCCATCCGCGACATGGGCAAGACCGTGGCTGCAGGCGTTTGCTTGAAGATCGAGAAGAAGTGAGTTCGCTCATTCAAGGATTGATGCGAGGAGTGGAATGAATGGTTGCTGTTACCGTTATCAAATTGACCGGTGAGAATCACCAGGACATCGATAACGTTGCCAGTCAAATCAAAACCATCTGCGACAGTGGCGGAATCACCCTTCGTGGTCCAATTCCTCTGCCCACACGCCGTCTCGTGGTCCCCGTTCGAAAGGCACCCGACGGTGAAGGCAGCGAAACCTACGACCACTGGGAGATGCGCATTCACAAGCGACTTCTTGAAATGGACATCTCCACGACGAAGGATCAAACGGCCCTTCGCTCGGTGACCAAGATTCCTATCCCTGACACCGTCAGCATCGAAATCTCGATGAGAAACATCAACTGAATGCAGTTGGCGATGGGCTCAAACGAGCCATTTCAACACGCACTGCGTAGCCTCTTACCACCTGTGGCGCCAAGAGGATGGACGGCTGTTCACAATTCTGCCCGTTCGGCAACGCCTGCATCGATGAGCCAAGCAGCCATGCCTTCGTCAAGGAAATGAACGTCGCCAACCTCAAGCGCCAACGGTTGACCTGCAGCGTCCATAACCGGCTCAGGCATGGTTTCGAGGATGCGCACGCGCACGTTATCTTCCTCCCGTGCTGGAGGTTTGGGATCGGGCGTTTCCGCTGCTTCTGGCGGCTCATCTTGGATGGTTTGAATGGGTTTCTTTGAGGGAGCTAATTCCATGGCTGCCCCGTGTTTTGATGCTGGCGGGTCCAGTGGTTCTGGCGTTGATTGAGGTGGAATTGAACCATCTGCAGCCTGCATGTCTGCGAGAATGTAGTCCTCCTCGTTGGCCCACGGCGCATCCTCCATCCACCGCTCTTCCGCATCTTCCTCTGCAGCAGGCAACGGTTCCAGCGTGTCTTCAAAAGCCAAATCGGGTGGTGGTTGAGAGGATATTTTTCCCTCTCCAACGAAAGCGTCCAGTTGCATTGTTCCTGGCGCATGGGTGCGAGGTTGCATCATGATTTCACCGAGCAGGCCCTGCTGCATGCCTTGCCAGTCGATTTCTTTCTTGAAACGGTCGACATTGAGTTGCAGTGCATGGTAGAAGGCCTTCTCAGATGGGTCATGGCGTTGCCAGTCCAGTGAAGGCAACTCTTGGGCCATGTTGGGGTTTACACCGCTGCGTAGAGCTTGGCTTGCTGCATGTTGCATCATGGCGACCATTCGCTTTCTTGCGAGTTCAGAAGCGATTCTACGAATGTTGGTTTGGCGCTTTTGAAGGTTCTGAAGCCGCATGTCAATCGACCCTTTCCGTACCATTTCCTGTATTTCCAAGTCGAGGCTTGAAAGCAAAGCCCGTACCATTTCCCAAAAATCTTGACGAGGCAGCGGAATCGGGACATGCCGCGGAAGTTGCTGCCGGTGCGTGGTGAATAACTGCTCTTCGATCTCTTGCGCTTGTGCGCCGTCAAGATCACGAACAGGGTTCATGGTACCTACGCGGAGGTGACGGGTTTTCAATGCTCTTCCGCAGAATATTTGCCTTCGCTTGTCTGACGCAATCATAACACCCTTTCATATCCATCTTCCGCACCTCGCAGAGCGAGGTGTTCTTCCATGTCCTTGGCCTGCCCTTCTGTCGACTCCCCACGGAAGGGGGCGTTGGCTCTGGGCATGAGCCTCTTGATGTTGCTCGTTTTGGTTACGCCGATGGCTTCGCCGTTGCAGGAAAGCGCATCGAGGGCCTCCCACTCGTCGTACTACACGCCTCAAACGGGTTCAAGCGGTGTCAACACCACAAGCACGGGTGTACTCAGTGTCCCTTACAACCAGACCTTCTCTGGTGGACAACTTGACGTCACGCCCATGTGGGCTGAAGCCGAAGACACCTCGGCTCGGTTCGGCATTGATGCGAACACGGGGTGGAACGGAACCCACCAAGGGACTCAAGGGATTGGGCACGGTGGTCAATTGAGTTTGGCAACGCAATCCACCCTCGCATCGCTCACCGACTTTGAAACCCTCATCGAGACCTTACCTGATTGGGTAGGTCAGGGGCCAAACCACAATGCATGGAACGTTGTTCCACTGACCAACGCCACGGCTCAACCGGGCAAACCAACGCTTCCAACCGACGGTCAACGGGTGCTGGCAACCCAAGCCCAAGGGGGCCTCAGCGCCAACATGACCGGATGCCTTGCCTCGCCGGCTGAATCAATACCGGCGTTCGTTGACAGGTACAACCTCACCGTTGATCACTGGTTGGCGTTCTTTGACGACGATGCCGCTTGGGTAGAAGGCAGGCTCTCGGGGGGAACATGGGAGGTGTTGACGCCCTCCACGCCCTACACCAATGCCTCTGCCCTTGCAGGGGCTCCTGCCAACGTTTGGTCGGGAGCTTCTGAAGGGTGGCAAAAAGCGCACTTCAGTCTCGATGGTGTCATCCAGCCAACCTCGACCACGCTTGAGGTTCGTTTCTGTTTCCAAACCTCCCCGACCACTGGAGATCGGCCCGGTTGGTACCTCGATAATTTCACCCTCTCCAATGTTGGCGACCTTCCGGGGGCGTGGTTTCATGGAAACATGAGCGGCGACTACGCAAACAACGCCGACGGACGCCTCTACCTTCCAGCCGATTTATCCAACTTTGCAGGTCCCATGCGAATTGAATTTTGGGCAAATTGGGACCTTGAGGGCTCTTTTTACGACAATCTTCTCGTCTTCGTGAGCGTCAACAACGGGACCACATGGGCGCCAGTGTCCGGCATCCCGGGTCTCCCCGGAAACGGTTTGTCTTACCAGGGCAATTATTACATGGACGAATCATTGGGGTGGATTCCAATCACGTACAACCTCCCGAGCGGTGTTTCCAATCATCAAAATGCCTCCAATGTTCTCTTCCAGTTTCAGGTAGTGACCAACCATCAGAACGGATATGGAGGGTTTGCCTCTTCTGGATGGGAAGGCATCGTCATTGACGATGTATCGATTATTCATCGGCCCGGAACCTCGCAATCAGAGCGTCTTTTGCTGTCCAATTTTTCAAGCCAAACGAGCGATCAATACGGCGACCAAAGGGGTTGGCTTGATGCGTCCAACTCGTCCATCAATGAGTGGAATTGGACCACTGATTTCGGCATGAATCCGCCTCAGTCAATGACCAACTCGTTTGAATTTTCAATGACCACTCCTCCGGGATGGTCCATTGACGGCACATGGCCGGACGGATGGGAACTTGGCGAAATTGGAAACACCTCTGGATACGGGCCGGGAACGTTTCATTCAGGCGTTCACGGGGCGGCCATCAATTTGACAACCAAATACACGAACAATGTCTACACCCATCTGGTCACTGAAGAATACACGGTTCCAACCAACGCGACCGCACGTCTCTCCTTCCGTTCTTGGGTTTGCACGGAACACAATTGGGATGGAGGAGGCGTTTCCATCTCCAGCGATGGCGGGCAATCATGGTGGTGGCTCCCGCCGCAGCTCAACGGTTTCCACGATCAAATCTCCACGGCGAACACCAATTCTCCTTTCTTCGGAGAAGGCATCATCGATGGCTCAGGCGTCCCCAGCGGATGCGGCGCCAGCAACCTGCGGGATTTTGCGCTCAAGACCTATGATTTGTCCAACCTCTCGGGGCAATCCATCAAAGCCCGGTTTTCGTTTTTTTCCGACACGTACGTTGAAGCGGACGGGTGGTACATTGACGATGCCGGCATTGAAATCGACGTGTTTGAACCGGTTGGAACGTGGACTTCGGCGTCCATCTCACCCGACCCCTTGTTTGGTTATGGTTGGCTTGACGGTTGGTTTGAACAGCCCAACGGGACAGCGCTTCTGTTCGACGTTCTCGACGGGCAGGCTCAGCCCATTCCCGGCCATCAGAACTTGAGCCTCCCCGCACCCCTTGCCCTCGACCCGCAGGAGCATCCATCCGTGCACGTTCGTGTTCGAATGAGCACCGAAGACACCTATGTGACGCCGCTTGTGCACAGCATGAGTTTGGGACGCACGACCTACATTGGGCCACAGCATGTGCTCAACACGCCCGATGGCGCCAGCAAGGCCTTGGTTGACAGCAACGGGACGCTCATCGTGTCGGATTCGTTTTCCATCCCGCTTCGTTCGGCAGTATCGTGCCCTCACGACGGTTACCGGTTGACCACCGTTGGCGACAACCTGACATGGGCAACAACCAACGGTCTTCTCGTGGCTTCGGCTCATCTTCCTGCACTGGACAAAACCACGTACCTGAACCACTCCTTCGGCGGCGACATATCCCTCATGACCGAGTTTACCCTTCTTGGTTCGGGAGGGGAGCGTTTTGTAAGAGCAAAAGCCGAACTGGATTGCGTCCTTCCTCCTTCGCAGCCGAACCTTTCCATCGGTTGGAACAACGTCTCGGTCATGGCCTGGCCTCCCAATCAAATGTCTGATCGTCTCGGTTTGAACACTCAATTGGCCATGGTTGAACACGACGGCAACAACGTGTCATGGGCCCCAAACTCCGCAGCACCGAGCCTTTCGATGAACAACACCACGCTGTCCCTCACCTACAATTCGCTCGACCGTCTTGCCCAAGGTTCAACTTCCGGCTCAGGGCCAGCGTTGACGCTGCTGATCAGCAATTTGACAAACACCAGCGAAGTGTACCTCGACGGCGTCCTCCAGACAACCTCAACGGACAGCGCCATCGTCCACTACCAAGGGACCTCGTCCTGTCCTCTCGTTGCCTCAAGCCAAGCGCACTCGATTTTCAACGCTCATCAACTGGCTTGCACCGTTTCGCTGGAAGTTCTTGGAACGGCGGATGTACGGCTTTCCAACTTTATGCACATGTTGCCGGACACGTTGATTGAAGTGCGCATCGGGGCCGAGGCGTTAAACAGTGCCAAACAAGCGTCCATTGGCTCTGACATGCGGGCCATTGTTGACGTGCCTCTTCATGTTCAAACAGCCAAGGGAGGCCTTCGTGTGGGCCTCAATGCTACGACGCTTCCGGTCATGATTGAAACGATTGAAAACCCTGGTTACACCCGCTGGCTCCCCGAGGAAACGGTTTCCTTTACCACTCACCACACGCGCTACAATCCCCTTGATGCGGCACAGGACGCACCGGACATTTCAGAGGTGGCCCTCTGGCTTGGGCCCTCTTCAGACATGTCAAGCACCGTGATCCATGTCGAACTTGACCGGATTCAGGATACCCCACGCTTCCGCCAACTTGGTGGAGCGGGCCTTGCGCTGTTGGACACCGCAGCCTCCTCAGTGTCGTGCACGCTGAACACATGCAGTGTGGTGTGGGCCTTCACCAGCACGTGGCTCTTGGATGACATCGATGATCTCCATCTTTTCACCATGGCCAAGGACGATGATGGACTGGAAGCGGGCCCAGAAATTTACGTTCGTAAAACAGCCTTCAACGAGGTTGAAAACGACCTTGAAGTGGTTGATTTCACCGTCACCGATGCCTCACAGCGACGCATCGATGACTGGACGAACTCGTTCTGGCCTTACCACCTCAACCACAACCTGTCTCTTATACACATCTGACGCTGCCGACGAAGGTTCGAGTGT
>CAXHCG010000041.1:0-11882 GCA_964014905.1 uncultured Candidatus Poseidoniales archaeon
GTGGTGGCCCCTGAGGCTCCCCCGGCAATGTGTCGGTCAAGGTCGGCGTGGCTAATGCGGCCAGCAGGGCCCGATCCCGCCACGAGTTGCAGATCGATGTTGGCGGTCCGGGCGCGCTGGCGTACAGCAGGCGAGGCGAGGGCTTTGGTGCCGGTGGCCCGTGAAACAGGGGCCGCTACAGGTGGGGCGGGCGCAGGAGGTGCGGCAGGTGCTGCGGGTTTCTTTTCTTCGACCGGTGCGACCTCTTCCTTTGGGGTTGGTGCTTCTTCTGCAGCCGGTTCGGTGGCTTCTGAGGCATTGCCGTCTCCTTCAACGTCAAAGACGATGCAAACCACGCCAACTGGAAGAATATCGCCCGCATCTCCGACCATGCTGGCGACGGTTCCGTCGCACGGTGCTGGAATTTCCACGGTTGCTTTGTCGGTCATGACGGACAAAATGGGATCGTCTTCTTTGACGGTATCACCCACAGCGACCATCCATTCCACAATCTCACCTTCAACGACACCTTCACCGATATCGGGCAGTTTAAACTCATATTTTCCCATGTTCATTCCTCCTGTGTTCTGTGTATGGCTTCCGCAATGCGAGATGGACTGGGCAGGTAATCCCATTCGGTCGTGTGGGGGAACGGTGTGTCCCATCCAGTAACGCGCTCAATTGGAGCCTCAAGATAATAAAAACAGCGTTCTTGGATGGATGCGCTCATCTCAGCACCGAATCCACTGGTTTTAGGTGCTTCATGAACGATGACGCAACGCCCGGTTTTCTTTACCGAGTTGACCACAGCGTCTCGGTCCCAAGGCACCAGGGTTTGAAGGTCGATGAGTTCACAGTCGATGCCGGAATCCTTGATGGCTTGCTCGGATACGTGGACCATGGCGCCCCATGCGATAACGGTGCAGGCGCTTCCTGTTCGCACGACGTTCGCTTCCTCGAGGGGAATGGCGTAGTATTCCTCAGGAACTTCGCCCTCTGGGTGTTCGTTCCACGTAGGAACATGGTGTGGGTCGCCGTAAAACGGCCCACGGTAGCACCGCTTTGGTTCAAAGAAAATGACGGGGTCGTTGCATTCAATGGCGCTTGTGAGCAGGCCCTTGGCGTTGCGCGGGTTTGAACAATACACCACTTTGAGACCGGGTGTGTGTGTAAACTGTGCTTCGGGCGATTGGGAATGGTGATGACCGCCTTTGATGCCCCCGCCGGCCGGTGTTCGGAAGGTGACTGGGCTCGAAAATTCTCCGCCTGAGCGGTGGCGTATTTTGGCTATTTCGTTTACGATCTGGTCGTAGGCTGGGAAGATGTAATCGGCGAATTGAATCTCGGCAACGGGCCGGAGACCGTTGAGCCCCATGCCCATGGCGATGGCAGCGATGCCGCCTTCTGCCAGCGGGGAATCAAAGACGCGATGGGGTCCGAATTTTTCCTGAAGGCCTGCTGTGACTCTGAATACACCGCCAAAATAGCCCACGTCTTCGCCAAAGATGACGACGTTTGGGTCCTTTTCCAACTGGTGGGCAAGGGCAGAGTTGAGCGCAGCAATCATGTTCATTTTCGCCATGGTCTCACCTCACTTCCCCAGTTCCTCACGTTGTTCTTGAACGTGCCAAGGCACGGTTTCGTAGACCTCGGTGAAGATGGTTGATGCCGGGGGGTACGGACCTGAGGCCAAGTCGCCAAATTCACAGGCTTCTTTGTAGGCTGTCATGACCTCACCGTCGATCTTGTCGGCAAGGGCTTTGTCTTTTTTTTCGTCCCATTCGCCGATCTTAACCAGATGTTCGCGAAGCCGTTGAACAGGGTCGCCACCTGGCCAGGTCTCAAATTCATTGCCTGGCCGGTAAGCCGAAGGGTCGTCAGAAGACGAGTGAGCACCAGCGCGGTAGGTGTAGACTTCGATGTGGGTTGGACCGAGGCCTGCGGAGGAGCGCTCCCGTGCCCACTTCGTTACGCTGTAGAGCGCCAAGAAATCGTTTCCATCCACTCGGAAAGAGGGAATGTCGTAGGCCAAGCCGCGCTCGGCAAACGTTCGGCCCCCGGTTGCCAGTGAAACGTGCGTGGAGATCGCCCACTGGTTGTTGACAACATTGAGAATCACGGGGGGTTTGAACGTCGAAGCAAAGTTGAGGGCATAGTGATAGTCACCTTGAGCGGAGGTTCCGTCGCCCAACCACGAAATGCACACCTCGTCATCGCCCTTGTAGGCGCTGGCCATGGCCACGCCTACCGCTTGGGAAAATTGCGTACCGACGGGCGATGAGATTGAGATGAACCGGCCTTCTTTCCATGTGTAGTGGACGGGCATTTGTCGCCCTCGGACGTTGTCTTCGGTGTTGCCAATGCAGTGGCAAATCATGCTGACCATGTCCCGTCCTCGAACAAATTGGGCTCCCGGTTGTCGGTAGGAGGGGAAGATCCAGTCCTGTTCTTCCAGGGCCATGGTTTGCGCTATGGCGACGGCTTCCTCCCCCAGCGAGCGCATGTAAAAGGACAGTTTACCCGTCCGTTGCATTTTGATCATCCGGTCGTCAAAAATACGCAGCCGCATCATGTACTCGAGTCCCTGGATAAGGGTGGCTGAGTCAAGGCCCGGGTCCCACTCTCCCTTTGCCTCTCCATCGTCGGTCAGAACGCGAATCAAGCCTCTGGCATGTGGGGCGGTTTCTTCGGTTGTGCACGTGGCAGGGTCGGGGCGGTTCAGGTCCCCGGGTTGTTCGGTAAATTTCCCCCCGAAGGTGGGCTCGTCTCCGGGTCGAAAAGGAGCGACACCAATGGTGTAAGGCGAGGTCGTAACCGTGGTCCTCTCCTTCATTGTTTCACCTCAGTGCTCGTCCGCATTAAGTGGTGTCGGTGGTTGGGTTTGGGCCTCGCTACTCGGACATAAGCGCCGAGCATGGTTTCCCTGTTCTCGGGGTCTCGGGTCTTGCGTACCAGGAGTCCAGCCTTGTAGGAGGAGCGGACCAACGGGCCACTTGCGACGCCTGCAAATCCAAGCGTGATGGCCTTGTCGGCCCATTCATCGTAGCGCTCCGGTTCCGGAAAACGGTCAACTGGGAGGTGTTTACTTGACGGTGCAAGGTACTGGCCGATGGTCACCAGGTCAACGCCAGCCTCTCGAAGCGAAACGAGGGTCTCGTCAATTTCTTCATCCCGTTCCCCGACACCGACCATGATGGACGATTTTGTGATGATGTCGGGGCGCAGTCGCTTTGCTTCTCGAAGGATTGAGAGTGATTGCTCGAACGATGCCCTCACGTCGCGCACCGTTTTGTCCAATCGAGGCACGCATTCTACATTGTGAGCAAATACCGACAATGGGCTATTCTCCAGTAAATGCCCGAGAGCTTCAAGGTCTCCAGCCAGGTCTGAACAGAGCAATTCCAGCGTGACGTTTGGACTGGTTTGGGCGACGGCTGCGATGCATTGCTTGTAGTGGTCTGCTCCACTGTCGGGCAGGTCGTCTCGGTTGACGACCGTGATCACCGCATGCCGGAGGTCCATGGAAGCAACAGCCTCCGCAAGGTGTTGTGGTTCCTCGGGGTCCAAAGGCGGAGGCCGAGTGATGGTCCCAACAGCACAAAACTTGCATCCTCGCGTGCACTCTTGACCGGCGACCATGAACGTGGCATCACCGCTTGCCCAACACTCGTGGATGTTGGGGCAACGTGCTTCTTCGCAAACCGTGTGCAGCTTGTTGTCCTTGACCGCTGCTTTCGTGTTGTTGAAGGTGATTTGCTGTTTGCCGCTTGGCAGGCTGGTGCGGAACCAACTGGGCAGGCGTCGCTTGGGTGCGGCGGGCGGCGAAGACGACGCCATAGGGAGCTGTTTACCGGCCATATTGCTCCCCCACGTGTTCATGCCAGTTCGTGGACGCCAAAAAAGATGTGTGAGCCGAATGAAACACAATTTCCTCGATAACGCCGATACGAGGCTTCATGAATTGAACCGGTGTGAGGCGTTCATGGATGGAAAAGTTGTGCTCATCACCGGCGCAGGACAGCGGCTCGGAGCGGCAACGGCCTCCCGTCTCATGGATGAGGGATGTTTTGTCTTGATTCATGTCCGTTCATCCGTTGAATCAGCCAACAAACTCATTGAAGATTCCACGGTAAGAAACGGAGAGGTTTGCGGGGCGGTCCTTCAAGCCGATTTGACCGTTGACTCCGACGTCTCACGGCTCATCGATGAGGTGAAAAATCACCCGCAAGTGGTCGCCTCTGGTCTATTCGGTTTGGTTCACAATGCCTCGTTCTATAGCCAAGGTGAATTTGAGAACATTGCGCTGGAAACATTCCGCTCACTCAACCGGCTCCACATGGATGCACCCTTCTGGCTGACCCAAGCGCTTCTCTCCGAACTTGAACGAAATCAGGGGTCCGTTGTTGCGGTCGTCGATACCTCGTGGGGGCGGGCATGGGAGGGGCTTGCTCACTACACCTCCAGCAAGGCTGGTTTGCGTCAACTGATGTTGAACCTTGCTGGAGAACTGGCGGGTCGGATACGGGTCAACTGCCTCGCTCCGGGGGCCATTATGGCCGCTGAATGGGAGGCAGAGCATTTTGCCAGCGTCTTGGAAAAGGTACCGCTTGGCCGCTCCGGAGAGGCTGAAGACATCGCCTCGGGCATTCATTTCTTGTTGAACAACGGGACCATCACCGGCAACGTGCTTCACGTCGATGGTGGATGGACATTGAACGAATGAAGAGATTCTTTGAAATGCTGCCTCCAAGCGTGGTTCATCCACGCAGGGGTGGCTGAGTTGGTCAAAGGCGCCGGGCTTAAGATCCGGTCTCGTATGAGTTCGTGGGTTCGGATCCCACCCCCTGCACCATTTTCGCTCAATTCCTGAGAACTTCATATGGCGTGTTTGTTGCACAAACCATGCAAAACCGTTTAACACTCCCTTGATTACGACAAGTCGGTGGTCTTGATGCTGTTTGGTCAATCCGAGAATGGCAACCGCACGGTGGCGGCGGGTTTGGTGTGTCTTTTCTTGCTCTCTTTGATGGGAGTCATGGTGCCTGCTTCGCCGCTCAGCACGCCGGTTTCAGTGCTTGAGGATGCACCGGTCATCGCTCCGGTTTCCATACCCGAGCAAACCTACGAGTTGTACCTTGATTCAGCCACGTCCGAAACGGGCGGACAAGGATCAATCACCACCATCGAACCAAACGGCGGCCAGGAAGAAGGCAGTGCCATTGATGGTTTGGAATTCCGCAGCAACGAGATGATCAGCAATCTCTACATCAACGGGAGCGGTTCGTCCAACACCGCCCGTCTCTCGGCGTACATCCAATTCCGCGGCACAGACGGCTCAACCGCCGACGTGACGTTCTCGCTCAAATCAGGAGACAGCCAAATCTCGTCGGAAAGCCAGCAACTGGAGAACCCCTGCTCCTCTGCCAATCCGCTGGGTGGAGGATGTTCCTGGAGCGTCATCGAGGTTGAGTTTGATATCGGCTCCAACGGCTTCATGGTCGAGAAGGGGAAGCAACTCAAAATCAGGATCGATGCCCAGGCGACCTGTGAAGGCAACACCGGGGGCTTTGGCCAAAGCGATTGCGCTGTCGACATCGCCTTTGGGAAAATGGAAAGTTCCGGCGGTTATTCCCGTCTTCAAATCATGACCAACGCTCTTTCCGGCTCAAGCGTTCGCGTCCACAGCTGCAACGAGGTGTTTGGTTGCAATTGGAACGACGCTCAGAAATTTGAGTGGTCCCCAAACCACCGCCCTTCGTTCCGAGAGATGCAGTTCTCCGTCGAGGTTCGAGACGCCTTCGGTCGAGAAGACATTGAAGAAGTCAACCTCGTCATGGACACGCCGAATGGCGCCAATGCTGTCTTTGAGAACAACTTTGAGGACGATGATTTCAAACTTGACAACAACGGGTTGGTCGGCAATTTCACCTACACCTACGAGGCTGGCATCGCTGCCGGTGATTATCCGGTTCGATTGGAAGTCGAAGACGTCCAAGGGCATTCGGTTATCTTCGAACATCCGGGAATCACGATGCTTGAGAACGACATTTATCTCTCGCTCCCGTCCAACCAACCCGATGTGGTGTTGTTTGCACCAAATGCGGTGGTTCAGGTTGAATTCTTGGTTGAACACACCGGTTCGTCTTCAAGCAGCATCGATGTGGTCTTTGATCTCGAAACCAACCTGCCATCGACGTGGTCAGACCCTCAATGGAGTGCACCCAGCAGCACCTACACGCTGAATGGAGGCGGCTCTTCGGTCATCCCGGAACTGCAATTGACCGTTCCCGATGGAGACCTTGACAGTGCCCCAGACTCCCTCGATATTGAAGCGAGGGTCTACGCCGTCAACAGCCAAGGCCAAGACGAAGAAGTGGCCATCCGAACCATCACGCTTGATTTCGAAGAAGTCGACGTCTTTGCTCCGCCCCGCCTCTTTGTTTACGAGGACGATGAGCATCAGAAGCAAATCGCTGATTCAACCCGCCCAGAGGCCTATGACGAGACCCTTTCCCATTACGTGGATGCCGACGAGGTGGGCGATTTTTTCCTTGATGTCTTCAACACCGGATTCCAAACCGACTCGTTCAAGATCAGAATCTTAGAGCAACCCGATGACTGGCAGTACCGCTTCTACGACAACGACACAGGACTGGAGTTGGTCGAGGAAGGCATCTATTCTTTGACGCCCGACATCGGTTCAACCCAAATTCTCACGATTCGCATGGAAGTCTATCCACCTGCCGAC
Organism: uncultured Candidatus Poseidoniales archaeon; assembly: GCA_964014905.1. GTDB lineage: Archaea > Thermoplasmatota > Poseidoniia > Poseidoniales > Poseidoniaceae > Poseidonia. The sequence goes on from CAXHCG010000041.1 coordinate 6,728, forward strand.
CGTGATGGCGTGGACATTGGCTTGTTCAAATTGTCCGTGACCAGCAAAGAGGATTCTGAGCTCCGAACCGATGTGTCCTTCACCGTTCACCGAACGTTTGGTATCCTCGTGGAAGTGATCTCCGATAGCGACGGCACGGGAGAGGACAATCCACTCGGTCAAGTTGGTCCCGTGACGGGCGACGCAACCGTGTACTTCAACCTGCGAATCACCGACTCAAGCGACACCGGATCCGGGTCAACCACCTGGAAGATCGTTAATCCAAGGGACGTTGAACAGAACGCCGAAAACAACCCCAAGTACGCCGCATGGGACTACACAATTTCCAACGGCAGCAACAGCAATCTGGTGGCTGTCAACCTCGCTCCCGATGAATACGTGGACATGAAACTCGAAATTACACTCCGCGGCCAAGTGGAAGCAGGCGACCATACGGTTTACACACGCATCATCGAAGAAGGGGTAGAAATTGACGATGCCCGCTACTTTGACCTCCCAGTGAAGGTCGTCATCAAAGAAGAAGTGATTCCAAATCGCTTGGAGATTACGGACAAGACCGAAAAATCACGGTTTTCACCCAGCGAAGAAAAGAACCTTGAATACCGCATCAGCAACCAAAACAACATTCCTCTCGATGTTGTGATTCGTCTGGACCAACCAAACGGTTGGGAGGGCGCCATTCGAGCTACATCCAGTCAGCTTGGAAGCGATTTCTTGATCATCAATCTTCCAGCCTATTCTTCAAAGGACTTCAGTGTCACCATGGTTGCACCCGAGGACTTGAAGGACAGCGAAGAGGTTGAGTTTGAGTTCCGAGTTACGCCCATGAACAACGAAACACCCTTTGCTGACGAGTACGTTCAAAGGTTCACCTTCTCGTACATGACGGAGTGCACAGGAGCAACGTGTTTGCTCCAAGAATTGGTCAATCCAGAACCGCAAACCATGGTGTTCTATGCCCTCATCCTCGGACTGTTGTTTTACGCCCGTGGCCGCACGGGCCGAGGCGCCAAGGAAAGCTATGAATTCGATGAGTATGAAGTGGCGGAGAACGAGGAAAAAGGGCTGGAAGAAGACGATGATTTGCCTCCAGCAGTCGTGGCGCTGGAAGACAATGATGACGATGTTGAGTTGCTCGAAGAACTTGATGATTTGTGAACTCCTCGAGACCGGGGAAACCGACGTTGTATGAACATCGTACCATTTCCCTTATGAGGCATCAGACTCACCCGCAAGCGTGAGACCAATGCTGACAGGCTCGAATTCCAATGCGGCCGCCATTCGACCAGCACTTGCGGAGCGAAAAAAAGCACTGAAATCGCTTGCACTCACGCTGCTGATGGTGATGTCCACGTTGGCCTCGATTCAATACGGAGCAGTTGACGTTCAGGCCTCGTCCGACCAAGACGGTGACGGATTGACGTACGGGCTCGAGTACCTCATGAACACTCAGCCCAACGACCCAGACTCCGACAACGATGGATTGCCGGACGGTTGGGAATGGAAATACGGCCTTGACCCGCTTTCATCCGTCGGTGCTGACGGGGCTGTCGCAGACCCCGACGGCGACGGCATGTCCAATCTGCAAGAATACCTCTACCTCCAACCCTCCGGGTGGGACAACAGCAACACTGCTTCCGTTCTCGACAACGGTGTTTGGTGGAACGGCACCATACCGGTGAACGATTGGAACGAAGAGGACGCTATGCAATTCAACCAACCGGCCTGTGGTGCCTCGGGCTCCGACGGTACGGGCAGCATTATCCTGTGCGATGAGGATCCCGTGGGAAACATCTGCGCCAATGGATTTGACGACGACAAAGACGGTTTCGTTGATGCCGCTGATTCCGATAACGACGGTGATGCAGACTGTTCCTCTGACGACGACGACGGCGATGGACGAATCGACGAAGATCCCGCAGGCTGGGACACAGACGGTGATGGCATGAGCGACGGTTGGGAAGCAGCCAACGGTCTCAACGCCACATCGCCTTCGAACGCTGACGGGCCGAACGGCGACCCCGACGGGGACGGCCTGAACAACCTCCTTGAGTTCGTGAACCCCACCTGGACCACGATGTGCGGTTCTTCTCCCTGTTTCCGGAACGGACCCGACGGCATCATCACAGAAACCACTTCTCCATGCGACCCAGTCCAAGGCATTGGTCCGGGGGGCTGCGCCACCTACACGGCTGAAGTGGACGGCATCACCTCTACCGATCCCCAACGTGCTGACACCGACGGTGACGGCCTGAATGACTCTTACGAAGCGCTTACGCTTCTCACCGACCCGACATCATCGGACACTGACAGCGACGGAATCAGCGACGGTGTCGAGATCAACGGAGCTTACGGCAACCCTGCCCAAGCCAGCGACCCACGCAACAACAACACCGATGGTGATGCTTTTGACGATGGCGAAGAAGACACGAACTTCAACGGGGTCCTTGATGCAGGTGAAACAGACCCCACTCGGCGTGAAGATTCGGGAGACGAGGACGAAGACGGCATTCAAAACTGGGAAGAGAACCTCACGTGCACGCTTTGGAACGTGGCCGACACCGACTTTGGAGGCATCGACGACGGACAGGAGCGCAACATCAGTCACGGGACCGATCCGTGCGATTCACTCGTAAACTTTGAAACGACGTTTGTTCAATCGCTTCCAGGCAGTCGACTGGAAGTTGGCGATGGCTCAGGGTTCAGCCCCGGCGGTGGTGTAGGGTGGTACAATGTGTCGGGTGCATGGGAATCCTTTGCGTACGCCACGGTTGTGAACAACGTCCTGTCCGGGGTATCAAACACACCCTCTGGCACAGCCACGGACGTCGCAAACCGCAACGGTTCATTTTGTCATACGGACGCCATTAACGCCGGAACCATCGCAACGACGCAACAGTATTGCGACGACGATTACGAGGACAGCGACGGGGACGGTCTTGCTGACTGGCAAGAGCTTCTTGGGACGTTCGGATGGTTTTCCAATCCGAGCATTGCCGACAGTGATGCTGACGGCGTGAACGATTTTGACGAAATACAAGACAACACGGACCCCAACGAGCCCTGTACAAACCTGCTCGATGAGGACGGCGATGGATTGAACAACTATTTCGAAAACACAACCGGATGTGACTTGATCTACATCGGTATTTCCAACGGCTCCCAAGACGTGTGGGTCACGACATCCACCGCCTATGACAGCGACCAAGGCGGCGTGGACGACAGAAGCGAGTACTTTGACGGGACAAATCCAGAAAACGATCCCTCAGACGACATCCAACCCGACGATTTTGACGGCGATGGAATCCCCGACGCCGTTGAGAACCAGACGGGAACTGACTGGACCAATCCGGACACCGACGGTGGAGGAATGCTGGATGGGCAGGAATGCCCCGACCTCTTTTGGTTCGTGAATTGTGCGGGTTCCCCGTTCGATCCCTTTGATCCCACCGACGACGTCATGTCGACTGGAATCGTCTTCTATGCCAACAACACCTCTGGGACCGTGGACTTGAATCTTGACCACCGGTGGCGTGCCATCACCAACGACTTCTATACGGGGACAACCTATGCCCATCTAGAGAGTGTTCATCCATCGCAAGCCATCACCGTACCGTACAGCAACCTTACCCACCTTGCTCCACTCACCTTCGCCAATTCCACCGTGGAATGGAATGTTCAATACACTCAACCCATGGTATCGGGGCAGGTACCTGCGCCGTCCTACTACTCCAACATCTCGTTTTACTTTGAGCCCACGGCGAACATTTCGCGAACCAATGATACCCACATTTTGAACATTGACGGCGGCTCAATTGACCAAGTGGTGTTCCAACAACCGGAGTATTACTTTGATTGGGCCACCCTTGCTTCGACCACGGTTCCCGGGCAGGGTTTCCCGTACGAGTTGCTCGTTGACGAACGATTTACGGATGTGACCAGCGAGTATTCCTACGTGCGCAACGTCACCTTTGGCGTCATCAATGATGCCGGAGCAACGGACGCTTACAGCACGGCTTTGGCGTTGGAAGATTTCATCATCAACGGCAACAGCTCAACCGAATTCAAGCGCAATTTCAACGGCTCTGGTACCCTTAGCCCTGTCGACGTAACGTTGAACATTCTTGAAGCCCTCAAGGAAGGGTCATGCCGTGAATTCAACACGGCTTTCGTTACCATGGCTCGCCTTGCAGGTCTCCCAGCACGTCAAGTCACGGGGTACATTGGTGGCTCGTGGACGGGCGACGGCTATGCTGTGTACTCCACGGATGCAAGCACCTGGTCAGAAGTCCGGCTGCAGCAGAACAGCGCCAACGGCAACACGGACCTCGGGTGGATTCCGTTTGACCCCTGTCCACCAGCAGAGGAAGTTGAAGTTGTCAATCAAACCATTTCGACCATGACCGTTGCGCGGGACGGCACCGACAGCATCACCGTCACAGGTCAACTCCGCTACGTGAACAACGGCACACCAATCCAAGACATTCGTGTGTTTTCCTACCTCACACCGGTCGTGGACGCTCCCTTTGTCCCCGGCGCAGGTGCTACGCAAGAGCGTCTGCTCGATGAGAACATCACCGATGCCAACGGCACGTTCACGCTGGCGGGTTTCCCCAGCGCCCCAACCGCTCCGGGGATGCACAACATTGTCATTGAACACCGTCAATCGGGGTATGTTTCACACGACGGTGTCATCTTTGATGGCTTTGTCAACCTCACCGAGAATTCAACGGTCAACCACACCGCTCCACTCGCCATCAACGCCCCCATTGCAGGGGCAGGTGCTACCACGGTCATCGAAGGCCGTTTGGTGCTGGCCAACGAACCCGCAGATGAAATCTTCAACATGCCGAATCAAACCGTTTGGATGTCCTACACTTCTGCAGTTGATGGGGCTCAAAACTTCTCAACGCAAACCGACTCGAGTGGCTCATGGACCATCACGCTTAATCTGAGCGAGTCCGAACCACGAGGCAATCTTTCAGCGACCCTTGGCTTCTCGGGGTGGCAAGACACATCCGTTCCAGGAGCCATTCCCGCTACCTTCCATCTCAATCCAACCACCACCGCAATCGTCCTCAACGTCACGGACGCACCGGACCTGACCGCTACCATCGAAGGTCCGCTTGCGAACAACAGCATCTTTTTGCTTGGC